>NZ_JAWIZX010000003.1:0-281428 GCF_032840035.1 Campylobacter sp. TJR-1
TAGAACCGAGCTAGTACCGGTGTGGATAAATGAAGAAGAGATTGATGGAGTAAAGATGAAAAATACAAGCCCGCTTAGCAAAGATGAAGTAGTAAAGCATATAGATAAAACTGGGGTTGAGAGAATTCTTGATTTTAAGGCAAGATATGGAAAACATGGGCTAAAAGATAGATTTGATAATAACGAAATATCAAAAAAAGATATTATTAAAGCTCTAAATTCTATAAACAAAGTAGCTCCAAATAAAAACAATGAAAAAATGCTTAACGCTATGAGTGATAACGGTATCTTTATGGTCTTTGACGGTGATAGAATAGTCACGGCATTTAAGCCAGATATTGACTATTTTAAACGAAATAGTATGACTTTAAAACAAGAGATAATAAAAAGTAATATTTTTACAAGGTGGTTTGAATGAGAAAGCTACGCTTATATATAGATGATAATGTTGAGTGGGGAATTTATGATCCAAATGTACAAATATATGATAAAAAATATATTGACAAAAAACGCTTGTACAAGTATCCCTTTGCAACTTTTAAAAGCAAAGCCGGGAAAATAATCCATTTTTTTGATATAGGAAAAATAACAGACGAGCTTTTAAATATAGCCAAAAAAGATGAACTGATGAGCGAGATCTGCGACTTTGAAGTCTTGCCAAACGGTCATAAATTTACTGGTACTTTTATAGACGCTTTAGAATATATCAAAGCAAATTTCGGCAAGTAAAATTTATAAGTTTATTTAGACTAAATATTAGGGGCGAAATATGACTATAATAGAAGCATTTAGCAAAACAAAAACATTGCAAAATCAAAATCGCAACGCAGTAGTTAAAATAGTGAAAAAAATTATAGTGGGTATGATGTTCAAATAGAGCCAGTAGAGCTTACTGTTATTAAAAACTCTTTAGAAATGATATCTCAAAATGCAAATAGCTTTATGGCGAATGTGAATGCAAAATATGGAAAATAATAGTGCGATTAATGTGAATTATATCGCATTTAGCTTAAACTAAATATATAAATGTTTTTAGAAATTTATATATTTTTAACTAGTTTTTAAAAGCTTTTCAATTTACGCAATACTTCCAAACTAAAGGCGTCAAACGCTCATTTAGAGCCTTTGATTATTGCTATAATTTCAAAGCCTTCTTAATATCGTTTAAGACCTTATTTCTTACATCTTTTGCAAGGTCTTCTTTAGCCCTTGCAAGCCCCGAGCTACTTATATAATTATTCAAACCATCTTCTAGGTAAGGCTGAGCCTTAGTGCCTGGATGATTTACTTGCTTACCAAAACACAACCCCGCTTTTTTATTTGCCAAAGCTTTTGCTTTTTTAACTCTGATAATATGCGGCTTTGTTCCAAAATGTACGAATTTAACATGTTTATCTATAAAAAGATTTGCTCTAAACTTTTTATGGGCTTATAGCGTCTTTAAAAGATACGCTAATGTTTTAAATAGGGTTGAAGACTAAGAGTCTTTTTTGTACTTATGGGGATTGAGTTTATAATCAAGCCAGATATAAAAAGGGAATAAAACGATGAAAGATATAAGTTGTACGTACATCTCTTCTATATTTGCTATTATACCAACAGCTAGAATTATCACAAAAATAATCCAAAGAAATTTTTTAATATCTTCCATTTTGATATCCTTTTTTATCATTATACCACATTTTAGGCTAAAAAATGGCAAATGATGATTTAAAAATATAATTGTGTAAATGACGGTAATTAGCATCACTACTATTTTAAATTTATATATCATAAATAGTATTTCACAATAATATCTTATATATTTTATTGACAATTGCCGTGCTTAAATGATTGAATATTTTAAAGGTACTTAACGTACAAACTTGTTTGCTAATGACAATTTTTGTGTTGAAATATGCTCGCTACTGCTAGTTCAAAATATATAATTATTAAATTTTGAATAGCAGTTTTGCAGCATCATTTTATGTTTTTGAGTATTTTCATAAATTTGAAAGAGCTGTTATAAACAGTAATTCTAAAACAAACGGCTCAAGATACTAATTAACTAAAATTATATTTTTTATATCTTTGGTCTGATATAAAATATTATATAAATTACTTGCAGTAACAATAAAGCAATTTTTAATTCCAAATAATAGAAATTTTTAGCTAAACGTAATGAAATTTAGCTATCATTATACGAAAGATTTTTACAAAGGTGAGTTGATGATACATAAGATTCTAATAGCCAACCGTGGCGAGATCGCTGTGCGTATAGTTAGGGCATGTAAAGATTTGCATATTAAAAATGTTGCGATTTATACAGAACCAGATCGTGAGTGCTTGCATGTAAAAGTGGCTGATGAAGCATATCAGATAGGCAAAGATCCTATAAAAGGTTATCTGGATTCTAAAAGGATAGTCGAAGTAGCCAAAGCATGCGGCGCAGACGCTATACATCCTGGATATGGATTTTTAAGCGAAAATTATGAATTTTCAAAAGAAGTAGAAGACGCAGGACTTATATTTATAGGACCGAACTCAGATATTATACGTAAAATGGGAAATAAAAATATAGCTAGATTTTTGATGAAGAAAAACGGTATTCCAGTGGTTCCTGGTACTGAGAAATTAAATAGCGAAACTATCGAAGCTATCAAAAATTACGCCGTTAGAATAGGTTACCCGGTTATACTAAAAGCAAGCGGCGGAGGCGGTGGACGCGGAATTCGTGTTGTATGGAAAGAAGATGAGTTAGAAAGTAGCTACGAAAGCTGCAAAAGAGAAGCTAAGGCTTTTTTCAATAACGATGAAGTTTTCATGGAAAAATATATCGAAAAACCACGCCATATCGAGTTTCAAATTTTAGGTGATAATTATGGAAATTTAATTCATCTTTGCGAAAGAGACTGTTCTATTCAGCGTCGTCACCAAAAAGTTATCGAGATAGCTCCTTGTCCAACTATTAGCGAAGACTTAAGAAAAAGAATGGGAGTCGCAGCAGTCGCAGCAGCAAAAGCCGTTGGATATACAAACGCCGGCACTATCGAGTTTTTATTAGATGATTATAACAACTTTTATTTTATGGAAATGAATACTCGTATCCAAGTTGAACACGGTGTTACCGAGGAGATAACCGGAGTTGATCTTATAAGTCGTCAGATAAGAATCGCTGCTGGAGAGATACTAGATATCGAACAAAACGAAGTAAGACCTCAAGGAGTATCGATAGAAGCTAGAATTACCGCTGAAAATGTTTGGAAGAACTTTGCGCCGAGTCCGGGAAGAATCACCGGATATTTTCCGGCTTTAGGTCCTGGAGTAAGAGTTGATAGTCATATGTATCAAGACTATGTTATTCCGCCTTTTTATGATTCGTTAGTAGCAAAACTGATAGTAAAAGGTACAAGTTATGATCTAGCCGTAAGTAAGCTAGAGCGTGCTTTGGATGAGTTTAAAATAGAAGGAGTTAGAACAACTCTTCCTTTTTTATTAGCTATTTCAAAACGACGTCATTTTAGACGTGGATTTTTTGATACTAGCTATATCGAAGAGCGTCTTCAAGATATTTTGGAAAATACTCAAGATCATCATCAAGAAAATAAAGAAGAGGTAATAGCCGCCATCGCTGCAGCTATTAAAAAAGTAAAAGAAGATAGAGCTAAGGAGTAGACCAAAGTGAATGATTTTTTCGATAGTTTAAAAAATATTAAAAACGAGCTTGTAAAAGAGCAAAAAAGTCAAGAGATTAAAGTTCCTAAAAAACCAAAACCAAATCCAAATAGAGATGAATTTAAAGATATTTTTGCTGAACCAAACGAGATAGAAATGCCTGATGCAAAAGAGCATAGATTAAAAGATGAGTTTTTAGAGTTTATAAAGCACTCGGACGTAAAAAAGCTTGAGAGAGATTGATTTTTGTACTTTAGATACACTTTGCCCATATCTAGAAGACAGAAACTCAAGGACTATGTATAGATATGTTTCACAGTGTAGTTTTGATTATAATTCAAATTTAGTAAAGCATGGATATAGACGGTTTGGAAGCTATTTTTCCAAACCGATTTGCGATGGTTGCGATGAATGTAAAAGCATACGTATAGATGCATTTAATTTCAAATTTACAAAAAGCCACAGACGCATAATCAATAAAAACTCCAACACGAAAATAGTAGTTTCAAAGCCGTATATCAGCCAAAGGCATATTGATTTATATGAAAAATATCATAAATTTATGCATGAAAAGCGAGGCTGGGAGTATTATAACCTTGATTTTATACGTTATTATAGTGTATATGTAGAAGGAGCCGGAGATTTTGGATATGAGATTGACTATTTTGTTAATGATGAGCTTGTGTGCGTTGATCTTGTAGATATCGTAGATGATGGAATAAGCTCTATTTACTGTTACTGGGATATTGATTTTGCCCATCTTAGCTTAGGTAAATTTTCGCTTTTAAATCAAATAACAATAGCTCTGAAAAATGATTTGCGATGGATATATTTAGGATTTTATGTAAAAGATTGTGCTAGTTTAGCTTATAAAGGCGAATACAAACCATATGAAACTTTAAAAACATATTGTGATATAGACGAAAAACCGATTTGGGAATTTTAATTGGAACGAACTTTGCTTAATTTTTTGCAAATAGCTAAAATATTGTGAGGTTTGATATGCAAATTACCCAGACTTTAGAATCAATAACGATAACAACCGATGATTGTGATCTATTTTTAAATTTGAGTAATAAAATCAGGCAGAGTTTTGCTAATGCAATAGGAAATAGGGACAAAGTTATAATTTTTTATAACGAAAATGAGCTTGTTCAGCGTAAATATTTTCTAAAACTTATCGGAAAAATTTACGCAAATAGCGTTGGAAAAGGTATAGACTTTTTGCTAACGCATCATAAAAACATAAAACTTGTTTATAAGAAGCCCAATTCACTTCAAATTTTAATAAATGTTGATGTTAAATTTGAAAATAGCAGAGTCGTTCTTGATCTTAAAAATAGCGAAGAGTTATTTACTAAATATCTTATTAGGGGTTTAGGAGATACTCGCCATGAGTATTTTGAGTCAAAAAATATCTTGGTTATCAGTCCAAAAACAACCGAAGATGTTGAGCTTTTGGATAATATATTAAATTTCAGAGAGCATCTTAAGTATATTGTAAATTTTAATTATGATAAAAAAGCTTACGATGAGTTTAAAAAAAGAGCGAAAATTTTAACTTCAAAAGCTTATATAAGAAGATTTTCTATGCTCGCAAATCTTTTAGAAGAGCATTTTGAAACTCTTGGATGTAAGGCTACGGACGACTTTGAGACTGTTAGGACTAATTATTTAAATCTTACAAAAGTTTATCATCCAGACAAACATGCCGGCAAACCAAATGAAGTACAAAAAAGTTATATAGACAAATTCCAAAAAATCGGACTTGCGTACGAAGCGCTAAAACCATACTTTAAAGAGCAAAAAAGCTTTATAAGTGCTTAAATAATTTTGATGTATAATTTACACTAAATTTCAAAGGATTATCTATGAAACTTGGTGTAAATATAGATCATGTAGCTGTTTTAAGAGAAGCTAGAGCGGTAAATGATCCACAAATTATTCATGCTAT
The DNA here is from genome assembly GCF_032840035.1 of Campylobacter sp. TJR-1. Taxonomy (NCBI): domain Bacteria; kingdom Pseudomonadati; phylum Campylobacterota; class Epsilonproteobacteria; order Campylobacterales; family Campylobacteraceae; genus Campylobacter; species Campylobacter sp. TJR-1. The sequence goes on from NZ_JAWIZX010000003.1 coordinate 5,609, forward strand.
GTTTGAGGCTGTGAGCGGCGGAGCCGATCAGATCACTATACATTTAAGAGAAGATCGTCGTCATATAAATGAAGATGATGTTAAAAATATTATAAATTTAAGCCCGATTCCAGTAAATTTAGAATGCTCGATCAATAGTGAGATTATAGATATCGTGTGCGAATTAAAACCTCATAGAGCAACTATAGTTCCTGAAAAAAGAGAAGAATTAACGACTGAGGGAGGATTAAGTTTAGACTCGTTAAATTTAAAAAACGTCATATCAAAATTAAATGATAACGATATTAAGGTTTCGCTTTTTATAAATCCTAAAAAAAACGATGTAATCATGTCTAAAGAGCTTGGAGCTACTTGCGTGGAGCTTCATACCGGAGCTTATGCAAACACGTTTTTGATGTTAAACTCAAATTTAAATCATACAAAATACAAAATTGATAATCTAAATTTAAAAAGAGGCGAGTTGGAAATACTGTTAAATTCGGAATTAACAAGGATAAAAGAAGCTGCTAATATAAGTACAAATCTTGGTTTAGAAGTTGCTGCAGGGCATGGGCTTAATTATCAAAATGTGACTGCTATATCTTCTATAAAAGATATATTTGAGTTAAACATAGGACAAAGCATAGTTGCGAAAAGTGTTTTTGTAGGGCTAAAAAACGCCGTTAAAGAGATGATGGAGCTTGTAAAATGAGTTTGCCAAAGATTGCAATAAGCGTGGGCGATATAAACGGTGTTGGAATAGAAATAGCTCTAAAATCTCACGATGAGATAAAAAATATCTGCTCTCCTATATATTTTATAAACAATGAACTTTTAAATAGCGCTGCGAATATACTTAAATTTACCGTTCCTAATGATTTTGAGATTTTTGAATGCGGCAGTAGTTTTAATATAAAACCGGGTCGCGTGAGTAAAAAAAGCGGCAAATTTTCATTCGTAAGTTTTGAAAATGCTATTTTATATACTCAAAATAAGCGCGCGCAAGCTCTTGTTACCATGCCTATAAATAAAGAGTCTTGGAAAAAAGCCGGAGTTCCATATGTCGGGCATACGGACGCTCTTGGTAAATATTTTGGTAAGAATGCTATTATGATGCTTGGCTGCGAAGAGCTGTTTGTTGCTTTATATACGGATCATTTGGCCTTAAAAGATGTTAGTGCTAAGATAAAAGCTAAGAATTTGGCTCTATTTTTGGTTGATTTTTACAACTCTTCTAAATTTGAAAATATAGGAGTTTTGGGATTTAATCCCCATGCAAGCGATAATGAAACCATAGGTGGCAAAGAAGAAAAAGAGATAATAAAAGCTATAAAGTCGGCAAATAATCGTTTAAAAAAAGAGGTTTTTACAGGACCGCTTGTGCCGGACGCCGCATTTACAAAAAGCTCTTTAAAGCGATGTAATAGGCTAGTAAGTATGTATCACGACGTAGGTCTTGCTCCGTTAAAAGCTTTGTATTTTGATAAATCTATAAACGTAAGCTTAAATTTGCCCATAGTTCGTACTAGTGTTGATCACGGTACTGCTTTTGATATAGCGTATAAAGGAAAAGCCGAAACTAAAAGCTATATAGAAGCCATTAAATTTGCTATAAAATTGTGTGATTATTAGTTTAAATTTAAGAACAAATAAGAACAAAGTAGTTATAATTATAAAAAATCATTTGGAGGTGTTTTTTGTCTAAGGATAATAGGGATAATCTTTTTGCACTCATATTTTTTATAATATCAGTTGTTGCTTTTTTTATGTGGGGTTATAATTATATACATAGTAATCATCTTTTACTTTTTATATTAGCTAGTATTTTTGGTCTATTTATGGCGTTTAATATAGGTGGAAATGACGTTGCAAATTCATTTGGTACTAGCGTAGGAGCAAAGACTCTTACATTAAAACAAGCTTTGATTATAGCTGCGGTATTTGAGCTAAGCGGAGCTGTATTTGCCGGAGCTGAGGTTACAAATACTATTAGAAGCGGTATTGTTTCATTGCCAAGAGGTGATGTAAATCCTATGGTTTTTGTTATTATCATGATTTCAGCGCTATTTAGTTCTGGTGCGTGGCTTTTTATAGCTACTAAAAAAGGACTTCCAGTATCAACTACTCACTCTATAGTAGGCGGCATAGTCGGTGCTGGTATGATGATGGGATTTATATATTACAACGGTTCTAAAACTTTCGATATGGTTCAGTGGGGCGAAATAGGCAGAATAGCGTTAAGCTGGGTGATATCTCCTGTTATGGGCGGAGTTATGGCTTATCTGATTTTTGGATATATAAAATCAAAAATTATTATTCCTTCTTCTAGAATTCAAAGTGAGATAAAATCTTTAAAAAGAGCTAGAAAGACATATAAAGACCAATACATAAAAGAGTTATCGAACAAAAGCGAAGCCGAGCAGATAAAAGAGCTAAGACGCATAGCTATCATCGATGAAGATGAGTGTGAAGGTGAAAATTGTGATTTTAGAGATAAGATAAAAGCTATGAAAGAGCAAGAAAAAAATATAGACGGTATGGTATTTATGCGTACGCATATCCCTATGGTTGCTGGAGTTGCTGCTATGATCATAGCCGGAAGTATGCTATTTAAAGGTCTTAAGCATATGGATTTTAATCTAAGTATTATACAGACTATTTGGATTATATTTGTTATAGGTATTGCGGCTTATTTGGCTAGTTTTGCTATAGTAAATTTGATGAAGAAAGATAATCCGCAAAAAGGTATAAATAGAATATTTGGCTGGTTCCAAATTTTTACCGCTTCATCTTTTGCTTTTTCTCACGGTGCAAACGATATAGCAAATGCGGTTGGACCGTTTGCTGCTATTTTAGATGTTTTGAAAAATAATACAATAAACGAAACTACTCCTATACCAGGTATCGCTATGGCTACTTTTGGTATAGCTCTTGTTGTTGGGCTTTGGTTCTTAGGTAAAGAAGTTATAGCTACAGTCGGTACAAAGCTTGCAGAGATACTTCCTACAACTGGATTTAGTGCAGAGCTTGCAGCTAGTATAGTTATACTCATAGCTACAAAAATGGGACTTCCTATAAGCTCTACTCATGTTTTGATAGGTGCGGTTTTAGGTATCGGCGTGTATAATAGAAATGCGAATTGGGGAATGCTCAAACCTATTGGCTTAGCATGGATCATAACACTTCCTATATCGATGATAGGATCGGCTATAGGATTTTTGGTTATCAAAAATATCATGGGTCTATAAATTTTAAAACATACTCTCAAATGGAACTTAAATTGCTTATTTATAATTCAAATCCATTTGGGAGCTAAATCATGAGAATTACAAATCAGCTTATAAACTTCAATAATCTTTCTAACTATCAAGCAAGCGCAAAAAGCATTTATGATATAAACCAAAGATATGATAGTGGATTAAAAATTCAAAATTCATACGATAATAGCAGTATTTACGTAGATGGAACCAGACTTGAATATGAGATAAATTTACTTGATCAAGTAAAGCAAACTAGCACAAAAGCTACTGAATTTTCTAAAAACTCTGATAAGGCTCTAAATGATTTTGTTTCTAAACTAACTGAGTTTAAAACCAAACTTATACAAGCAGGTAACGATATACATAATGAAACCTCAAGAAATGCGATTGCTAATGACCTAGAAGGTTTAAAAAAACATCTTATAGATATAGCAAATAGCTCTATAAACGGCCAGTTTCTGTTTTCTGGAACCGCTCTTGATACAAAACCTATCGATAGCGCCGGAAACTATCACGGTAACAATCAGTTGATAAATGCAGCCATAGGAGCCAACCAAACTACTGCTTATAATATAGATGGACAGACTCTATTTTTAGGTAAGGATAACGATTATAAAAAGATACTTACTACAAATGTTAGTTTGATAGATAATAAAACAAAATTAACTAGCGATGCAACAAATTATCTTAATGCTGCAAATAAGATATTGGATTTAATAGGTGGAAATTATCGTTCAGAAGAGCTGGTCGCACAAATAGGCAAAATGAATCCGGAGCTTGATTTTGCTGATCCTGCTGCGCTAGCCGATACTACGTTTTATATGCAAGGCAGAAAGCCTAACGGCGAAACTTTTAGTACCAAATTTAAAGTTACTGCAGATTCTAGTATTCAAAATTTATTAGATAATATAGGATACGCGCTCGGTAATGATAAAAACGGTAAAAACAACGTTGTTAGCGTTGCTATAAATAACAGTGGTCAAATAGAAGTAACTGATCTTAAAAGTGGAAATCAAATGACCGAACTTCATCTATTTGGGCTTACCGACGTGCGAGGACCAGAGACTTTTAAAGTCGGCGATAGAGATATAGTCATTGATCCTGCTACTCATACGGATTTTAGAGTCACTACAGAAAAAAGAACCGTTGGCGGCGTTTCTACCGATGTTTTGATCGTAGATAGTGTAAATCCAGCCGGAAACAAATATGAGATAACACAAGTCGCAGGCGGAGATTTGTCTATTCAACAAGTCGATAAAACTACCGGAGCAAATATAGGAGCCGCTACAAATGTAACTCCTGTGGCCGGAAAACTTGTTTTAAATCCTGCTGATTTAACCGGAGGTATAACCGCAGCTGATTTTAGAGCTTATGATCCAGCGAATATAGAAGCATTGTCAGATAGAGGCGCTAGAGATGAAAATGGCAACTGGGTTTCTTCGGCAAATTTAACGGATACTAAAACAATTACCCAAAATGTTGAGAAGGGAAATGTATATTTAACTGAATTTATAAAAAGCGGCTTTGAAGACGTATTAGGAAATAAAAGCGACGCCATAGACTACAATAAACTTCAATTTGAAAAAACAGACAATAAATTATCAAGCAACGTCTCTCAAGTAATAAAAGGCACAAATGAGTATGCTACAAACTCTACAAAGCTAAGTGCCGTTGCCGGTCAAGCTTTGCAAGCTAATCCAAATAGCAATATAACTATGAATATAAAGTCAAAAGACGGAACAAATTATGAAGTAAAACTAAATTTTACAGATACAAACTCGAATACTACCGAAAGATATCCTACTATCACAGTAACTCCGCTAGACGATAACTGGGAGAAGCCAGCTACTGCTACTCCTGTATATTATGGAAATGTATATTCTGGTAAATATAACGAAGCCACAAAAACTACCGATGGAGTTATAACTCCGGCTGATGATATGACTTATCAACAATTAAATGATATAGTATCTATGGTAGCAGCTGGAAATCTTCCAAGCGGACAACCAAATACTAATGTTATTGCAAACATTGATACGGCTTCTAGAAATACGTATGCCGATGCAAATGCTTTGAAAACAGCTTTAAAAAACGGTGTTACCGATGTTCAAGCTCAAGGAATTATAGATAGAGTAGTAGATGCTTCTGGTATCGCTTATCCTATAGATTTTACTGCTAATGGCAACGCTCTAAGAGATATAAAAGACGCTATATTAGGCGATCAAGACTACGTTACATCAAGATATAATGAGTACAATACGGCTATTAAAAGTGCAAGCAGTACGATAAATACTACTTTGGATTATCGTGGGAATATGGTTGTTACAGATAAAACAGCTTCAAAAACAGATATAGAAGTTACTCTTTTTGAAGACCGAGGCAGAGGAAATATTGAATTTACCGATATGTATAAAAGAGACGCAGCCGGAAATATAGAATTAGATGCTGCAGGAAATAGAATAATAGATACCTATCAATCAACCACCGGTTCGTTATTTAGTTTTACTTCAAATAATGCTATTGCTATAGATGAGCCAAGTGTTGATATATTTAAAGATTTAGATGATATGATACAATCTGTTAGAGATGGCAGTTATAGAGGAGATCCAGATGCTAGTGATCCTCGAACTACCGGTATCCAAGGTGCTTTGAAAAAAATAGATCACTTGATGGATCACATAAATAAACAACACACCCAAATCGGTTCGTATACAAACTCTTTAACGGCTACTGGTGATCGCGCTACTATCCTTAAAGTCAATGTATCTTCTGTAAAGTCTGAGATAATGGAAGCAGATATCGGAGAGACGTATCTTATGTTTCAGCAAAGACTTATGGCGTATCAAGCTATGCTCCAAGCTACTGCAAAAACAAGTCAGATAAGTCTGTTAAACTATATATAAATTTAGTTTTGCTATAATAAAGCTAAATTTACTCAAGGACTTTGATATTTTAAGAGAAAGTTTGCTTATTATAAGCGTTTGTATTTTAATATTTTTTGGAGTTGCGACTATCGTTCCAAATGCCTCCTTTGTGGGGACATTTGGTAATATTTTAGGTAGTTTTAATTATAAATTATTCGGTTTTTTGGCTTATATTTACCCATTTTTACTTCTTTATCCGGCTATTTTGAACTACAAGAATTTTAAGAAATTTAATATTAAACTTTTAGGAAATATAATCGGCGCATTGCTTCTGTTTTTTGCTATTTTGTTGCTTATTTCAATGTTTGATAAGAGTTACGGAGGAGCTATAGGAGCGTTTTGTATAGAAGCTTTAAGATCTGTTATAGGAAGTGTCGGAAGTGCTGTTTTTATATTAATGATATTTTTTATATCATTTGGACTTGTTTTTGATGATAGACTTGATATCGTTCTTAAAAAAGCTTTTGTTGATAGGGTATCTGCTTCGGATAATTTAAATTTAAAAGCGCATTATATTCCTAAAAAACAGAAAAATGATGTAAAAAAAATCGAGGTTGATCTTGCTATAAATAGTAAAATTATAGACGATAAACTAGGAATTAAAAATGATGTAAGCAGTCTTGAGCCAACTGAAAATATCATAGATATTAAAGAAGCAAATAGTTTAAAAGACGACAATAATACAAATCCTATGACTACTATAGGCGGTGTCGAGATATTAAATGAAGTAGCTGAAAATAGAGAGCTTTTAAATCAGATAGAAAAAGGTAAAGTAGAAAAACCAAAAGATTTTAAGCTGCCTCCTCTTAGTTTTTTAAATGATCCTCCTAAACGCTCAAAAAATATAAATGAATCCGAAATTGATCAAAAAATTGCTGATTTGTTAGATAAATTGCGTCGTTTTAAGATAGATGGAGATGTTGTTAGGACGTATTCAGGACCTGTCGTGACTACATTTGAGTTTAAACCAGCAGCTCATGTAAAGGTTAGTAAAATTTTAACTTTGCAAGACGATCTTGCTATGGCTCTTAAAGCTCAAACTATACGTATTCAAGCGCCTATTCCTGGAAAAGATGTAGTAGGTATAGAAATACCAAATAAAAATATAGAAACAATCTATCTAAAAGAGATTTTAGAAAGCGACATTTATAAAAATGCTAAAAGCGAACTTACTTTGGCTCTTGGCAAGGATATAGTCGGAGATCCTTTTATAACTGATTTGAAAAAACTCCCCCATCTTCTTATCGCAGGAACTACTGGAAGCGGAAAAAGCGTGGGAATAAACGCTATGCTTTTAAGCCTGCTTTATAGAAACTCTCCAAAAACCTTACGCCTTATAATGATAGATCCCAAAATGCTTGAGTTTAGTATGTATAATGATATCCCTCATCTATTAACTCCTGTTATAACTGAGCCTAAAAAAGCTATTTCTGTACTCTCAAATTTAGTTGCAGAGATGGAGAGACGCTATAAAATAATGAGTGAAACAAAAACAAAAAATATAGAAACATATAATGAAAAAATAAAAAAAGATGGCGGCGAAACATTGCCGTTTATCGTTGTTATCATCGATGAACTTGCGGATCTTATGATGACGAGCGGAAAAGAAGTTGAGTTTCATATCGGACGCCTTGCCCAAATGGCAAGAGCTAGCGGAATTCATCTCATTGTAGCTACCCAGCGCCCAAGCGTAGATGTAGTAACAGGACTCATAAAAGCAAATTTACCAAGCCGTATAAGTTATAGAGTAGGGCAGAAAATAGATAGTAAAGTTATACTTGACCAAATGGGTGCCGAGAGTTTGTTAGGACGCGGCGATATGCTTTTTACACCTCCTGGAAGTCCTGGTATAGTGCGTTTGCACGCTCCATTTGCTAGTGAAAAAGAGATAGAAGAAATAGTGGACTTCTTGAAAGAACAGCAAGACGTCGTATATGAGGAGAGTTTTTTAAAAGATGAGTCTAGCGCTGTTGGATCTAGTGAAAATGGATTAAATACAGGCGAAACAGACGAGTTATATGAAGAAGCAAAAAGTATTATTTTAAGTGAAGAAAAGACATCTATAAGTTATCTTCAAAGACGTTTAAAAATAGGATACAACAGAGCCGCGAGCATAATCGAACAGCTTGAAATAGCAGGAGTTCTAACGCCTGTAAATGCTAAGGGTCAAAGGGATATTATAAGATGAAATTTAATCAGCTTTTTACATATTTTGTTATACAATTAAGCTTTATTTTAGATTAAGGATATTAAATTGAGTTTTGAAGATGATATTTTTGGCGGTGATCCTAAGGATAAGTTTTTTGATATAATTTTTAATGCAAATAGAAATTTAGTGGAAAACGAATTAGAAAAAGTTCTTATTGAGCTTGCTATTTTACGTGAATTAGCTGAGCAAAAAGGTATATCCGATATGGATATAAAGTCATTTGAAGCGTTAAATACTGACGTTGTGCAAGACGGATTAAATGATATTTATATAGGTGTAACAGGCGAAATTCTAAGTCAAAATGAGTAAAATATCTCTATTTTTGATTATAGGTATTTTTTTAAATTTAAATGCCGCTGCTCCTAAATTTGAGTATGTAAAACAGTTTGAGCTGAAAAAAGATGAGAAAGCTTGGATTATATATACCGATAGAAAAGACGGTACAAAAGATATTTTCGAGTTTTCATGGACTTTATATGATAATACAAATATGGTTTTGCATACTAAATTTAGAAATTATCCTCGCCAGATAATGCTTAGTCTTAGGCGTGGGTTGGAGCTTTATAAACAAATTATATTAGCTAATACTAGATTAGAAAAACAAGATGAGGTTGCTTTGTATCTTGAGTTTGCCGAGTTCAAAAAAGGAATAGCTGTTTTTAAAGCTTATACATATGATAATGCAAAGCGTATAGAAGTCGAATATAAGCCAGATAAAGGGGATTAGATGGAGAGGATTGATGATATCTTAAAAGAGTTTGTAGATTCACTAAATTACCCTCTTGCTAGTGAGATGTTTAGCCAAGTAAGCTCAGGAAAAAAGCTAAGAAGCAAGCTTATATTAAAAATAGCAGGAGCGAGTGAAGCTAGTTTTAAGCTAAGTAGCGTCGTAGAGATTATTCATTTAGCAAGTTTGCTTCATGATGATGTGATAGATGACTCTTTAATAAGACGAGGAAAACCTAGCATAAATGCAATATTCGGTACAAAAAATTCTATAATGTTAGGTGATATTCTTTATTCTAAAGGTTTTAACGAGATAGTTAAATTCGACATGAAAATAGCAGATATTATCTCGGATGCCGTTTGCAAGCTAAGTATCGGTGAGCTTATGGATGTAGAACTTGGTAGCTCTTTTAATGCAGATAAAGAAAAGTATCTGAAAATGATATATTTTAAAACTGCGGTTCTCATAGAAGCTGCTGCAAAATCTGCTGCAATTTTAGCTGGCTTTGATGAGCAAAAATACGGCGATTATGGTAAAAATCTTGGATTGGCATTTCAAATAGTAGACGATATACTTGATATAACAAGCGATGAAAAGACACTAGGAAAACCTGCTATGAATGATTTTAAAGAGGGGAAAACCACTCTTCCATATATTTATCTATATGAAAAATTAGAAAATGAAGATAAAGCGATTTTAAAAAATTTATTTAAAAAAGAGCTTGACGATGATGAAATTTTATGGATTAAATCTAAATTTAAAGAGTTTGATATTATAAATTTAAGTATAAAAAAAGCAAAAGATTTTGGTGCTAAAGCTATAGAAAGTTCACAAAATACTGAACTTAAAATGATAGTTTCTAGTATGATAGATAGGGATTTTTAATGCATTATGTAAGTATTAGTTTTACTCATAAAAATACAGATATCGGAGTTAGAGAAAAACTCTCTTTTAGTGATAATAATAGACGAAGGGAAATTTTGCGTCTTATAGGAGCAAATGATAGTATTGCCGAGTCTATGGCGCTTAGTACTTGTAACAGAGTGGAGATATTTGCTTATGTTTTAGACACGCAAAGTTCTATTAGACATATTTTAAACTCTATTTCTATCCTTACTTTGGTACCGTTTGAAGCTTTAGAATTAAGAGCTGATATATATGAAGATCAAGGTGCTATACACCATCTTTTTGCCGTTGCAAGTTCTCTTGATAGCTTAGTAGTGGGTGAAACTCAAATAGCAGGACAGTTGAAAGAGGCTTTTAAATTTGCATATGATAATGAGGATTGCGGTGTAAATATCAGCAGCGCTATGCATTTCGCTTTTAAATGCGCAGCTGAAGTTAGAGCATTAACTACTATTAGTAAAAATCCAGTTTCGGTTTCAAGCGTAGCCGTAGCTAAAGCTAAAGAAATTTATGGCAATATAGGTGGTATGAGCGCAGTAGTCATAGGCGCTGGAGAGATGAGTCGTTTAGCAGCCCAGCATCTTATAAACGCGGAAGTAAATGTTATAATTATAAACAGAGATGAGATAAAAGCGCAAACTTTAGCAAAAGAGCTAGGCGAGTTAGCGAGTTATGCTAGTTTTGATAAGCTTAGCGAATATATTAATAGATATAGGCTTATTTTTAGTGCTACTGGTGCTCCTAATGCTATAATTACTAATGAGATAATAGAACAAAAAGATTTCCATAGATATTTTTTTGATATAGCGGTTCCTAGAGATATAGATATAGAAGAAGACGAGTATATACATGTTTATGCAGTAGATGATCTTGAAGAGATAGTAAGAACAAATTTAGCTCTAAGAGAGGAGCAAGCAAGTATCGCTTACTCTATAGTCGGCAAATCCACAACTTCATTTTTCAAATGGAGACTTTCTGAAGGAAGTACTCCAGCTATTAAAGCTTTGCGTTTAAAAGCTAAAGATATTGCCTGTAAAGAGATAGAAAAAGCGGTAAAAAAAGGGTATTTAAAGTGTAGTGATCAAGATGAGGCAAGTAAGCTCGTACACCAGGTTTTTAAAGCTTTTTTACATACGCCTAGTGTGCGCTTGAAAGAGAAAAATAGTGATGATATACTAAAAGCACTCGAATATTTATTTGACATAAAAATACAAAAAGATGAGAATTTAGAAGGGAATTTAAAGTGAAATTTACAAAATTATATGTACCTACTACAAAAGAAGCTCCAAAAGACGCTACTTTACCTAGTCATCAGTTTCTTATAAGAGCCGGATTTGTAGCGCAGATAGGAAGCGGACTATATAACTTTTTGCCTCTTGGAAAGAGAGTTTTAAGAAAAGTTGAAAATATCGTAAGAGATGAAATGGACAAAGCAGGAGCAAATGAAGTAGCTTTAAGCTTTGTGGTTCCCGGTGAGCTTTGGAAGCAAAGCCGGAGATATTTTAAATTCGGAAAAGAGCTTTTGCGCCTAAAAGATAGAAAAGACAACGATTTTTTACTAGCTCCGACTCACGAAGAATCTATAGTGGATCTAGTGCGCGATAAAGTCACTAGTTACAAGCAACTGCCGCTTCATTTATACCAAATAGGACTTAAATTTAGAGATGAGGCAAGACCTAGATTTGGACTTTTGAGATGTCGTGAGTTTATAATGAAAGACGGTTATAGTTTTCATGCAAGTGAAGCTGATCTAAAGCGTGAGTTTGATCTTATGGAGACAACCTACACTAAGATATTTAGTCGTTTGGGGCTGAATTTCCGCGCCGTTGAAGCTGATAGTGGAGCTATCGGAGGAAGTGGTAGCAAAGAATTTATGGTGCTAGCAAAAAACGGCGAAGACGATATCTTGATAAGTGACGCTTCAAACTACGCGGCAAATATAGAAGCCGCAAAAAGAGCAAAAAGAGTTTGCAAGGCTGAGCGACCTCAGAGCAACTCTATGCAGAAATTTTTTACTCCTGGTTGCTCTAGCATAGCTAAAGTTGCCGAGTTTTTTAAGGTAGATCCGTTTTATACTATAAAAGCCGTGATGAAAAAGGCTATCTATGAAGATAGCGAAAAAATAGTAGTATTTTTCGTGCGTGGAGACGACGAGCTTCAAGAAGTAAAAGCTTGCAATGCTTGCTCCGCTCTTGAGCTAAGCGACGCTAGCGAAGAAGAAGTTATAGCCGCAGGGTTAGTTCCTGGATACTGCGGTCCAGTCGGACTTCATGAAAATATAGATTTTTATATAGATAATGAATTAGAAAATGAAAAAGAGATGATATGCGGCGCAAATGAAAAGGATTATCACGCTATTGGAGTAAATATTATAAATTTCAATAAAGATAGATTTAAGGATCTAGCAGAAGTCAAAGCCGGAGACAAAGCGCTTTACGGTGGAGTTTTATCTGTCACTAAAGGCATAGAAGTAGGGCATATATTCCAACTTGGAGTAAGATATTCTGAGACCATGGGTGCTACATTTTTAGATGAAAACGGTAAATCAAAACCGTTTTTTATGGGTTGCTATGGTATAGGCGTAAGCAGACTTGTAGCTGTTATGGTAGAAGCCAGTCATGATGAAAAAGGCTGCATTTGGAAAAAAGAGTGCGCTCCTTTTATGGTGCATATAATAGTTTCAAATATCAAAGACACCGAGCAGATGCAATTTGCTCTAAATTTAGAATCCAATCTAGAAAGTAGCGGGGTCGAAGTTTTGCTTGATGATAGAAACGAAAGATTTGGCGTGAAAATGGCGGACTTTGAGCTTATAGGCGTACCTTTTGGCGTGGTCGTTGGTAAAGGTTTGCAAAACGCAGAAGTTGAGTTTATAAAAAGAGACGGGCTAGAAAAAGTTAAAGTAAGCTCAGATGAGATATTAGGTAAATTAAAAGAGATAATATGATAAAAATTTCTCTATTTCCGTATTTTGTTATCGAGATTGTCTGTGTTTTTATTTATATTATAAATTATGGATTTTTAAATTTTTTAGGTGAAGTTTTTCTTAGTGGAATTATAGGGATAATACTTATATTTAGTTATGGATTTTTAAATTTATACTCTAATATAGTTAGTATAAATTTAAAAGATATATTTGGCTCTATGGGGATTGCGTTTGGCGGAATGCTACTTATAGTGCCTGGTATTTTGAGTGATATTTTTGCTGTTTTTATCATAGTTATATCTTTAATACTAAAGATATTTGTTAGGTTTAGTACTAATATTTATAACGATAATGATAGGTTTAGGGATGATATAATAGATGTTGAGATAATAGATGAAAATAAGAGATGAAAAGGATAAGAAATGAATATCAAAATAGCAAGTAGAAATAGCGCTCTTGCGCTTTGGCAAACTCATCATATAAGAGATTTATTGATTGCTCAAGGTCATAGCGTTGAGATAATTACTATGAAGACAAAAGGCGATGTTATCCTTGATACTCCGCTCGCAAAGATAGGCGGCAAAGGGCTTTTTACAAAAGAGCTTGAAAACTCTATGCTTGAAGGTAGTGCAGATATAGCGGTTCATAGCTTAAAAGATGTTCCAACTACTTTTCCAGATGGATTAAAACTGGCTTGCGTGTGCAGTAGAGAAGACGTGAGAGACGCGATGCTTAGCATGAAGTACAAAAATTTGGATGAATTACCACAAGGTGCCAAAGTAGGAACAACTTCGCTTCGTAGAAAAATGCAGATTTTAGCTCATAGGGCTGATCTTGATATCATATCTCTTAGAGGAAATGTAAACTCACGAATAGCTAAGCTTAAAAATGGCGAGTTTGACGCTATTATTTTGGCTATGGCTGGAATTAATCGATTAAATCTTTCTAAGGAAGTTAAATTTACATCAGCTATAGATACAATTCCTGCTATGGGACAAGGAGCTTTAGGAATCGAGGCTATAGATAAAAAAGAAATTTTGGATGCTATCGAGTTTTTAAATGATGAAAAAAGCGTAGTTGAAACTACTATAGAGAGAGATTTCGTGCATACGTTAAACGGAGGATGTCAAGCGCCGATCGGAATAAATGCAAAATTAAAAGGCGACAAGATAGAAGTTGAGGCGATATTGGGTCTTGTAGATGGAAGCGAAATTCTAAGAGATAGCAAAACTTATCCGAAATTAGCATATAAAATAGCCGGTAAAAATTTTGCTGATGAGTTCATAGCGCGCGGCGCAAAAGAGCTTTTAAAGAGGGCAGAAGAGATGGTTTAGATAAGCTAGATAACTGGCTTATCTCTACTTAATCCATCTAAGGCTACGCATAGTTTTATACCATATAAAAATATAATCCACGAAATATATATCCAAATAAAGAAAAATAATAGTATCGAAAATGATCCGTATATACTAGAGTATGTTTTATTATAGAAGCTATATCCTACAAATATCCACTTTGATATGGACCATGCAAGCGAACTGGCAAAAGAGCTGATCAATATATTTTTTATAGAAAAATCTCTATTTATAGATATGAGATAAGTTACTGCAAATATAGCCCAGATAATTATATATGGAAATATAGCTAAGAAGTTTATACCGCTTGTATATTCGCTTTGGCTAAGCATTGTTTGGATTAAATTTGAGAGCCAAAACGACATTCCAAGACCAAGAGGCATAAGAGTTATCAAAGTCCAGTAGTTACTAAGACTTCTCCAAAATCCACGACTTTTAGCTCCTGTTAATTTTGAAATAACAAATTCATAGTCGCTAAAAAACATTATACTGGTAAAAAATACCGCTATAAGACCTATTATACCAAGGCTACTTGAATTAGATAAAAACTGATCTATATATTCAGTTATGCTTTGACTAGGAAGTAAATTTGAAAATATAAAATCTTTAATCTTAGCGTAATAACCGCTAAAACTAGGGAGTTGTGTAAAGATAGATAGAGATATAAACAAAACAGGAATGATGGATAAAAGAGTGTGAAAACTAAGACTTGCAGCAAAATGTAAAAGCTGTTTATCTTCTAACACTTTATAGATCAGTACTAGTTTTTCCCATATTTTACGCATGAAATTTCTTTAAAGTCCCATTTTATTTGGGTTTAAGATATTATTTGGATCAAATGCTTTTTTTATAGTTCTAAAAAGGTTCATCTCTTCAGAACTAAATGCAAGACCCATAAAAGGTGCTTTGCTAAGTCCTATACCGTGCTCTCCAGATAAAGTTCCTCCAAGCTCGACGGTAGCTTTAAAAATTTCAGTTATAGCTTCGTGACCTCTTTTTACCGCGTCAGGGTCGTCACGATCTACCATAACATTTGTATGTACGTTTCCATCTCCGGTATGACCAAAACATGGTGTAGTAACGCCGTATTTTTGAGAAATTTCAGCTATTTTTTCGAGTAAATTCGGAAGTTCGGATCTAGGAACAGTTATATCTTCATTGAGTTTTAAACTACCATAACATGTGATAGCTTGAGAGCAGTTGCGCCTTGCAAGCCATATATCAGCAGATTCGTTTTCATCTTTTGCTACTCTAAACTCAGTTGCGCCGTTTTGCTCAAAAACGTTTTTGATG
Organism: Campylobacter sp. TJR-1; assembly: GCF_032840035.1. Classification (NCBI taxonomy): domain Bacteria; kingdom Pseudomonadati; phylum Campylobacterota; class Epsilonproteobacteria; order Campylobacterales; family Campylobacteraceae; genus Campylobacter; species Campylobacter sp. TJR-1. Next base: position 21,188 of record NZ_JAWIZX010000003.1, read on the forward strand.
ATCTCTAGCTCGCTATCTAAAACATCTAAATTTGATCCATCGACATCGCTTATAAGGATAGCCCCGGCCGATATAGGCAGACCTTTTTTAAATTTTGTTTCGACTGCTTTTATGCTAAGATTATCCAAAAACTCCATAGCTACAGGAGTTACTCCTGCTGCCATAGTTTTATAAACAGCATTCATAGCGGCATTTACGTTAGGAAATACTCCCATTGCGGTTTTTTTAAATTTAGGTTTTGCAATGAGTTTTAATGTGATTTGTGTGATAACGGCTAAACTTCCTTCGCTTGCTATGAGAATTCCTGCGATATTATACCCTGCAACATCTTTTATAGTGCGTTTTCCGGCTCTTATAATATCTCCGTTTGGCAACACAGCTCTTAAAGCCATAACATAGTCTTTGGTTATACCATATTTTGCAGCACGCATACCGCCTGCATTTTCGCTCACGTTTCCGCCTATTGTACTGTAATTTTCACTAGCAGGATCTGGCGGATAGAAAAGTCCTACTTCTTCTACTGCTTTTTGTAGTTTCATATTTATAAGTCCGGGTTCTACGACTGCTACCATATTTTGCATATCTATTTCTAATATTTTATTCATATGTTTTTCAAATGACAAAACGACTCCGCCGCTCGCTGCTAAAGCTCCGCCGGTAAATCCGCTTCCAGCGCCTCTTGGGACTATAACGATTTTGTTTTCATTGCAGTATTTTAGTATATTGCTTACATCTGTTTCATCTCGTGGAAATAGCACTCCATCAGGCTCAAAACGCTTTTTTGTAGCATCATAGCAGTAGGCTATTTGATGAGCTTTATCAAATTTAGCATTATCTTCACCTAGAAGCTTTTCAAAATATTTTATATGTTTAGCATCCATTTTAGTTTCCTAAAAGTCTTTTATAGTATTCGTCATAGTTGTTTATTTTTGCGCCATCAAGTTTCCAAAATATAGTATCTATGCCTTTAACTCTTGTATAAAATGGAAGCTGGTAATAATCCACACTTCCGCTTTTGAACTTTTTAAGCACGGCAAAACTACCGCAATCAGCAAACACGGCTTCGTTATCTAATGCTACAAATATAAGCCCTGCCGCACTTTGAGCGCACATTTTACGAAAGTCGTCTCTGCTTGGATTTGGTTTGTATTCGTAGTTTAGATATGCTCCTACAATGTCTGGATGTATAAAAGTGATATTTTTAAAGTTGTCTGTTATCTCTTTGTAAATTTCTTTATTTGGAACTACTATTAGAGATCTGTCATATAAGAAATTTAAGACTATTTCATCTCCTGCAGACGGTAAAATCTTTGGTATCGGAAGTGCTTGCTGTTTTAAAGAGTCAAATACTTCAAACCTAACTTTAGCAAAACCGTATTTTTTTTCGGTGACTACTGCTCTAGCAATTATTGATTTGCTGCCATCTTTGAATTTATGCATAACAACGCCGCTACTATTGACAACGATATCTGGACTATCTGTTATCTCGCCGATACCATCATGAACGTTTAAAAGCAGACTATAGTTGGTTTTCATATTAAACTCAGCACCAAAAACAAAACTGCATAGTAATAAAAGCATAATTGCAATTTTTTTCAAAAGTATCTCCTATATGGGCAAAAATTTAAAATCATTATAGCTAATTTTTTTTGAATTTTTGCAAACGAGAAGTTTTGGAGATAAAACTTTTAGATCCGTATTTTTTGGATAATGAATTATAATCTTAAATTTTTAAGATAAATATATCAAAAAATAATAAGGAAATAAATGAAAGCTATAGATAATAATGCAACGAAAAATATGTTTAAGTATATTAGGATCTATAAAATTTATGCGAAAACAATGAAGCTATTTTATCTGCTTTTGCAAATAAAGATGGATTTATTGACAATCGTATAATAATATTGAGTATAAAATTACAAATAGGTTTTTTTAAATTAAGTAACTTTAGCATAATTAAACAGCTTGCAGATTAAAAAAGCTTTTGAAACTGCATATAAATATAATAAAAAGGTGTTGATAACATTAGATATCAAAATGCAAATATCGCTTTAAACAAAGGTGATACTTTTTATAATAATAGATTACCTTATATAGACTGGATTACTTTTTTGCAAAACCCAAATATCCATAAAAACTATATATTTAAAAGTGCCTTTAGAGATAAAATATAAATTTATATCTAAATTTAAAAACTTTATCCTGCGTTTAACTATATATTTTGCTTAAAATTATTTTAATACTATATAAATTATAGCGAAAATAATATGATATTTTTTGATAAATAGAAGCATTATGTAAGTAAGATTACGATACAATTACAAGATTTTATTTTAAGGCGATTTTATGATCAAAAAAATAATACTATTTTTATTTATCACTATAAATTTATACGCTATCAAGCCTAGTGTTGAGGAGCTAACATGGCCAAATGGCGAGAGTTTTTTAACATTTTTAGAAAATAATAAAATACCATTATCTTTATATTATAACCTGGAAAAAGAAGATCAAGAGCTAGCTACTGAGATAACAAGCGGCACGAGATTTCAAATTTTAAGAGATGAAAATGATAGAGTTTCACAAGTTCTTATACCTATAAGTGAAGAGTTGCAAATTCATATTCATAAAGATATAGTTGAAAAGTATGTTATTGATTTTATACCGATAATATATGAAAACGAAGATAGAATTCTTAGTATCGATGTGCAAAGATCACCATATCAAGATATCATAGAACATAGCGGAAATGTTGCTTTAGCGAGTGCTTTTTTAAACGCCTTTAAAGGAAGTGTAGATTATAAAGGGCTTAAAAAGGGTGATAAATTAGTCATTATATATACTCAAAAAAGACGGTTAGGAAGAGTTTTTGGTATGCCAAATATCAAAGCTGCTATGATAGAAATAAGAGGAAATGCTAAATATGTTTATCAGTATGATGATAGATTTTACGATGAAACCGGAAAAGAGCTTGAAAATTTCTTTTTGATAAAACCTGTCAAAAATGCTAGAATAAGCTCAAGATTTACTCCAAAAAGATGGCATCCGATCTTAAAAAGATATAGGGCTCATTTGGGGATTGACTACGCTGCTCCAAAAGGCACGAAAATATATGCTGCGGGAGATGGACGAATATCATTCGTAGGGCAAAAAGGCGGTTACGGAAATGTAATTATGTTAAATCATACAGATAATTATATGACCCTTTATGCTCATTTAAACGGTTTTGCAAGCGGTGTTAAAAGCGGTAAAAGGATAAAAAAGGGTGATGTCATAGCCTATGTGGGAAGTACCGGTATGAGTACAGGTCCGCACCTGCATTTTGGACTTTATAAAAACAATCAAGCTATCAATCCAGAATCAGTGGTAAAAATAACAAAAAGTAGCCTAAGTGGCACACAGAAAAAAGAGTTTAGTGCGCTTGTTGGCGGTATAAACAGAGATTTTGAAGTTAGTTTAAATGCCCATACAAATGCTCCAAAAGAAGAGGGATTTGATAGCGTAATCGCATTTTAGGTAAAGTTATGAATAAAGATTTAGATGAAGTAAAAGAGCAGTTAGAAAAACATCTCGATGATGGCGTCGGTGGCGAATTAAGCCCATCAGATATCGCGTCGCATCTAAAGGTATTGAAAAGCCATGATGAAGATGAATACGCTACTTACCTTGAAAAATTAGACTCTCAAAGCCTTGGCGAAGTCGCTATGGAAATGCCGGATCACATGCTTAAGGATGTGATTGAAAATGTTCCTAATAATAAGATAGTAGAAGCCTTAGAAGAGCTAGAAAGCGATGACGCCACCGACCTTTTACAAAATATAGAAGATATAGATGAGGAAAAAGCTAAAGAGCTTTTTAGCTCTCTTGAATTAGATAGCCAAAAAGAGATAAGCAAACTTATAAATTACGAAGACAATGAAGCCGGTGCTTATATGCAAACGGAGCTTTTTTCAGCTAGACTTGATGAAAGACTAAGTTCTGCGATATCTCGTTTTAGGGTAATGAAAAAAAGAGATGAGATAGAAAACGTATTTCAACTCTTTGTAGTTGATAAAGATGGTGTTTTAAAATACGTTATACCTTTAGAAGATCTTATAATATATGATTTTGATTTAAATTTAGAAAATATTATAAAAAATGGCGGTGTAGATAAATATAAGCCGCATTTTGCTACTGATACAGATGATATAAGCGAAGTTGCGGCTACTGTTATGGACTATGATTTAAGTGCTATAGCTGTTGTAAATAAAGCAGGAGTTTTGATAGGTCGTATCACCACCGATGATATACACGACTTTTTAGAAGAGAGCGCTACTGAACAAATTTATAATTTAGCAGGTGTTAATGATGAAGCCGAAGAAGAAGGACTAGTTAAAACAGGTCGTGCGCGTGCTATTTGGCTATTTGTAAATTTGATAACTGCTATATTTAGTGTAAGCGTGATAGGGTTATTTGATAAATCTATAGAGTCTTTAGTTGCTCTTGCTATGCTTATGCCGATTGTAGCGGGTATCGGAGGGAACGCCGGTAATCAAACATTAGCCGTAAATGTAAGACGTCTCGCATTAGGAGAGATACAATTTGATAGTTTTTGGAGCATTTTAAAAAAAGAACTTATAATGGCTTCTGTTAATTCTATAATATTTGCTTCTTTTGTCGGATTTTTGGTTGGACTTTGGTTTAATATGCCTCTACTTGGAGTAGTAATAGGTGTGGCTATGATTATAAATTTGCTTTTAGCCGCTTTTTTCGGAACATTTATACCTCTAACATTTAAAAGAATAGGGCTAGATCCAGCAGTTGGTAGCTCTGTATTTTTAACTATGATAACTGATATGATGGGATTTTTCGTATTTTTAGGACTTGCTACATGGATACTATTATAAAAGATTTAAAGATTGTACCGCTTGAGAACTCAAAGTTTGTAAAGCCATTTAGTATTTTATATACTCAAGATAATAAAAACAAGCGCTGGGACTGCGTAGAAGCTCATGATAGCGTATCTTGTATAATGTATCATAAAGATTTTGACGCGTTTTTGTTTGTAAAGCAGTTTCGTCCATCTCTTTGGTATTATCAGACAAAAAATAGTATAAGTTCAGATGAACCAGGAGTTACGCATGAGCTTTGCGCCGGTATCATGGATAAAGGTTTGAGCGCCGAAGAAACGATGATAGAAGAGATATTAGAAGAGACGGGATACGCCGTTCAAGAGGTAAAAAAGATAACTAGCAGTTACACGGCATTAGGCTTTGGAGCCAATAGACAAACTCTTTTTTGTACTACTATTGATGAAAGTATGAAAAAAACAGCTGGTGGTGGAGTTGATGATGAGAAAATCGAGATCGTATTTATCAAAAAATCTGATATTCTAGATTTTATTTATGATGAAAATATGGTCAAAGCCCCAAATTTGCAATTTTCCGTACTTTGGTATCTACAAAATATGTTCTAGCTAAGGGCTAAAAAAGATTTTTCAGCCCTTTTATAATATCTTTCGCATCATTTGTTTTATTTTCATCCGAGTTAAATAGTTTCTTTAAGCCTCTATCCATCTCTTTTTCTATCTTTGTCTTTAAATAGCTGGATTTAAATGCATATTTAGGCTCTTTTGTAGTTCCAGAAACTTCTATTTGTAGATCCGTTTTTTCTATATTCGTATCAATAGGTATAAATATCTTTGAGTTTAGCATATTTATACTTCCTTTTGTAACATTTACATCTGATTTTGGAGAGCTCATTTGGGCATTAAAGGTTATTATATCTTTGTTTATATCTCCTTTTACATAGCCGTCTTTAAAGACTTCTTCTGTTATATCTTGGTTCAATGCTATGTTAATGGCATTTGTAAGTCCGCTTTTAGCTAGTTTTCCTTCTAAAAGATCAATTTTAAAATTACCTTTTGCTCCATTCAGGTCATATTTAGCATTTAAATTCGAAATACCTTCATAAAATGGATCATAATCAGCCATTTTTAGAAGTTCTTGTACCGAAAATTTATCTAAATTTAAGGTTAAGATACCATTTTTTAACTCTGATTTTAGTTTGCTTTTAAGCAGATCAGAGTTTAAAGTTAGATAAAGAGTGTCTTTGTACTGTGCTTTACCGTTTGCGTTTAGACTTCCTATTAATTTTTTACCGATTAAAAATTCAAATTTTGAAATATCGTTTATATTAGCCAAATACGTTGCATCCAAAGCTAATTTATTTATATCAAAACTTCCTTCAAATTTGTCTATGTTTATTAAATTTGAACTTAAATTTGACATAAAATATGCAATTGAATTTGTGAAAGTAGGTTTAAACTCTGCTCTAAATTTAATATTGTTTGGAAAATCTTTTTTTGTCATTTCTTTTAAATTGGCTGCATTTAGCGTCGCGTTATTTAAATTTATAACTCCTTTTCCGTTTAGATTTTTTATATCTATGGAATCTAAGTTTAATTCCGCATTTATAACTCCATCAAATAGCGGTTTTTGACCGATCAATACAAACAAATTTTCAGCTAAAATATCTTTGATATTTGCTTTTAATGTGTTGTTTTTTAAATTCGCATTTATAACTCCATCCATAGCTTTTATATTTAAGCTTAGATTATCTAATTTGGTAGCTTTTATGACAGCTTCAGCGTTTAGTTCAGCTGAACCGTTTAGTGTTTTGCCTGTTAAGCTTCCAAGAGCATTTAGGCTCGGAATACTCATTTGCAAACTAGCATTTGCATCTTTGCTATCAAGATTGTAAATACTATGAAACTTATCTACCCTTAAAATTTCTGAGCTTAATATAGAATTTAAGTTTAAAATTCCATCTTGAAAAATTGCTTTGGCGTCTCCCATAAATGGTATATCTTTTTTAATTTCAGTATTTATTAGTTTGTTTAGTTCATTACTTTTGAGTTTTGAGTTTGTGATTTTTAAATTTGCACTTCCGTTTGTTTTTGATGGAATATTTATATCGTTTATGTCGGCGATACCGTTTATGCTTCCATCGGCAATTGCCGGCAAAGACGCTATTTTAAGCAGTTCATCAAGTTTTATATTTTTTATATCGGCGTCTATTTTATTGTCTTTTAATTTTGCTATTACAATTCCTCCAAGACCTTTTATTTGTGCGTCTAAAAACGATAGTTTGTTTGCGTCTATTTGAGTATTTGCATTTAGTGTTATCTCGCCTTTTAAAGACTGTTTGATCAAAGGTTCTAGTTTTAGCAGATCTGGAATGTTTAAATTTAAATCGGTATTTAGTTTATTGTTTGAGATATTATATACGGAGTTTAGTGCCGCCGCAACCGCTATCGGAGATTTTATCACGGTTTTTGCAGTAGCTATATCGCCCGATAGTTTTATATCTGATTTTGCAGTTATGAAAAAATTACTCGGAAGTGAAATATTGAAGTCGTTTTGTATAAGCTCATTGTTTGTGTTTGCTTTTTTTATATTTAAATTTGCATCTCCTTGATAACCGTTATTTGCATACGATATATCGGCCGTAGCATCTAAATGTCCTATTATATATGGTTTATGAAGCGCTATAGTCGATATCTGTGCCAAATTTAGAGATTTTGCGTCTAGTTTTAACTCAAGAGGTTTTAAATTTACAACTCTAATGGCAAATCTCATATTTGAGCCTACAAGAATTCCCGCTCCATTTACTACAAAATTATTTAAATTTCCAATCATATCTCCATTTAAAGATATATTATCTTTTATATCTATACCAAAACTGTTTAAGCTTCTGGTTTGTGCGGTATAGTTTAGATCAAAGTTTTTTTTAATCAGATTATAGCTTCCTGTAACTGTTAGGTTTAGCTCGGAGTTTATCGCGGCTTGTATATCTGCTTTGGATAAACCGACTTTAAACTTTTTTAATTCTATTTTCATACCGCTTTTTTGCGTTGCTATTTTTTCTACGTACGGCTTCATGAGACTATTCCCAAAACTAGTAAATAATATGGTATAAGCAGATATAAATAATACTGCAATAATGCCTAAAATCCATAGTAAAACTCTCATATTTTGCTCCGTATTTTCTTATAATTATACAATATATTTGTAAAGAAACGAAATATTTAGAGAAAGTATTTAAACTTGAGCCAATTAGACTAAAATTTTATGATAAATTTGGCTTTTAAATCTTGACTTTTAACTAAAATTATGCTATATTTTCGTCACTCAAAAGGTAAGAGTGCTAATTATTTAGAGAAAAATTTGATAAACGAAAGGACAAGAGATGAAATTTGAGCCACTTGGAAAACGTGTTTTAGTAGAGCGAGAAGAGGAAGTTAAGACAACTGCTAGCGGTATTATTATACCAGATAATGCTTCAAAAGAAAAACCTTCAAAAGGAAAAGTAGTAGCAGCTAGCAAAGAGGCTGAGGGTGTTAGCGTAGGTGATATCGTTGTATTTGCAAAGTATGCTGGCAGCGAGATCAGCTTAGAAGATAAAAAATATCTAGTTTTAAATTTAGAAGATATTTTAGGCGTAATTAAGTAAATTAAAGGAGCAAAACAATGGCAAAAGAAATTATTTTCGCAGATGATGCAAGAAATAGATTATATAGCGGTGTAAAAAAATTAAACGATGCGGTAAAAGTTACTATGGGACCAAGAGGTCGTAATGTACTTATCCAAAAAAGCTTTGGTGCACCTTCTATCACAAAAGACGGCGTAAGCGTTGCAAAAGAGATAGAACTTAAAGATACTATAGAAAATATGGGTGCAGGTTTAGTCAGAGAAGTTGCTAGCAAAACAAACGATGAAGCAGGAGACGGTACTACAACTGCTACAGTTTTAGCTCACGCTATATTTAAAGAAGGACTTAGGAACATAACTGCCGGCGCAAATCCTATCGAAGTAAAACGCGGAATGGATAAATTCGTTGAGGCTGTTACAAGCGAGTTAAAATCAGCCGCTAAAAAAGTAGACGGTAAAAAAGAGATAGCTCAAGTAGCTACTATTTCAGCAAATAGCGATAGCTCAATCGGTGATCTTATAGCCGAAGCTATGGAAAAAGTTGGTAAAGACGGTGTCATCACAGTAGAAGAAGCAAAATCTATAAATGACGAGTTAAATGTCGTTGAAGGTATGCAGTTTGATCGTGGATATTTAAGTCCGTATTTCATCACAAACGCTGAAAAAATGCAAGTCGAATTAAGTAGTCCATTTATACTTTTATTTGATAAGAAAATTACAAATTTAAAAGATCTACTTCCGGTTTTAGAACAAATTCAAAAAACAGGAAAACCTCTTCTTATCGTTGCTGAGGATATCGAGGGTGAAGCTCTTGCAACTTTAGTTGTAAATAAATTAAGAGGCGTTTTAAATATTTCAGCAGTAAAAGCTCCTGGATTTGGAGATAGAAGAAAAGCTATGCTTGAAGATATAGCTATTTTAACCGGCGGTGAAGTGATCAGCGAAGAGTTAGGCAGAACTTTAGAGAGTGCTAGCTTACAAGATCTTGGTCAAGCAGATAGAGTTGTTATAGATAAAGATAACACTACTATAGTAAATGGTGCCGGAGATAAAGATTCGATAGAAGCTAGAATTAATCAAATAAAAGCTCAAATAGCTGAGACTACAAGCGATTATGATAAAGAAAAGTTGCAAGAAAGACTAGCTAAATTAAGCGGCGGTGTTGCTGTTATCAAAGTAGGAGCTGCGACAGAAACAGAAATGAAAGAAAAAAAAGATAGAGTAGACGACGCTCTAAATGCTACAAAAGCAGCAGTAGAAGAGGGCATCGTAGTCGGAGGCGGTGCAGCGCTTATCAAAGCCGGAAATAGAGTAAATCTAAGCTTAAAAGGTGATGAGTTAATTGGCGCTGAGATAGTTAAACGTGCGCTTTTTGCCCCTCTTCGTCAGATAGCTGAAAATGCCGGATTCGACGCTGGAGTAGTGGCAAATTCTGTATCATGCGCAGATTGCCCTAATTATGGATTTAACGCAGCTAGCGGCGAATATGTTGATATGTTTGAAGCTGGAATTATAGATCCTGTTAAAGTAGAAAGAATAGCTTTACAAAACGCAGTTAGCGTAGCAAGCTTACTTCTTACTACTGAAGCTACGGTTAGTGAGATAAAAGAGGATAAACCTGCTATGCCTCCGATGCCAGACATGGGCGGTATGGGTGGAATGGGCGGAATGATGTAAGCCCTAAAGCAGACTCCTTTTTGGGGTTTGCTTTTATACTTTTTTATTTTTATACTTTTAAATTTATGCTATTTTTACTATTTTATGCTACTTTTATTTAACACAATTTTATATTTATTTTGAACATTTATGATAAAATACGATTCAAGGAGAATATATGAAAAAAGTTGTAATACTACTAAATATGGGCGGAGCTGATGATTTAAGTCAAGTTGAGCTATTTTTGAAAAATATGTTTAACGATCCATATATTTTGGGTATAAAAAATAGAAAAATTCGCTCAGTGCTAGCTTGGCTTATAACTAAAATGAGACTAAAAAGTGCAACACGCAACTATACGGAGTTAGGCGGCAAATCTCCTATAGGAGATATCACTAGATCTTTGATTGATAAATTAAATATTAAATTCGGAAATGAAAATCTTACTTTTGATTATGCTATGAACTATACACCTCCTTTTGCTATAGATAGTTTAAAAAAGTATAAATACGCCGATGAAATACTGCTATTTCCATTATATCCTCATCATTCAAGAACTACTATAGTATCTAGTTTGGATTCCGCAAACAGAGCTATAAAAGAGCTTAGTATAAAATCTAATATAAAAGTTATAAACTATTTTTATAAGGATGAAAGATATAATAAAATTATAACAAGTAGTATAAAAGAAAAGATTGCTGAAATGAATTCAAGTCAAATCGATCTGATATTTTCATCTCATTCACTTCCGAAAAAAATAATCGAAAAAGGCGACTTGTATGAAACTCATACTAATGAACATGTAAAAATAATTTCAGATATGTTGGCTAAAGATGGAGTTAAGTTTAATTCTATTAGTTTAGCTTATCAATCAAGATTGGGGCCTGTTGAATGGCTGGGTCCGAATTTAAGCGAAGTTTTATCAAATTTAAAAAGCAAAAAAGCACTTATTTATCCGATTAGTTTTTGTATAGATAACTCAGAAACGGATTTTGAACTAGATATCGAGTATAGAAAAATAGCAGATCAAAAAGAGTTTGACTACTATGAAGTTGTGAAAGCTCCTGATGATAGTGAAGCTTTTGTTGATTATATAGTTTATAAAGTTAAAGAGTTAGTCTAATATATCTCTGTTATCTTGCTCGTTTTGATCTATTTTAGGAGATGCTATAGCCGGTTTTAAATAACCATTTTCTACCATTAATTCAACGGTGTTTTTAAAAATCGGTAAAGCGCTCCATGAGGCGTAATAGTAAGGATATGGTTTCATAGGCTCTCTTACTAATACGCCTATTGTATAGTTATTTCCGCTTATATCATTAACAAATCCAAAAAAGCTTGCATTATATCGTTTATCGCTATAGCCTCCACTTGTAGCTATGTGAGCGGTTCCGGTTTTTCCACCTATACTAAGTCCTTGTATACGCGCTTTTCTAGCTGTGCCTTTGTTGCTTTCGACTACTTTTATAAGTATTCTTTTCATAATTTTAGCAGTTTCTATAGGTAAAATAGTTTTGATATCTTGCTCCTTTATAGCATATATTTTACCGTTTTTTTCTAGGTGACTTGCGATTTGCGGTGTTATCATAACTCCATTATTATTTATAGTGTTATAAGCATTTAAAAGTTGCATAAATGTGGCTTGAAGTCCATATCCATAACTAACAGTAGATTTGTATGTTTTATTTCTAAGTTCGTTTATAGATGGAAGTAATCCAACTTGTTCATAGCTTAGATCAACTCCTGTTTTTTTAGAAAATCCAAAATCCAAAAGCCCATTATATAGATCTATTTCACTTAATCTCTCAACTAGCTGTATCATACCCACATTTGATGATTCTACTATTATATCTTCAGCACTTAAAAAATCATTTTTATGACTATCTGTTATTGTTCTTTGGCCGAGTTTATACTTTCCGCCATATGTATTTATGATCTCTAGCGGATTTACTTTATTTTCTCTAAGTAACAAAGAGAAAATGACTGGTTTCATGACCGAACCTACTTCATAAGCGTATTCGCTTGCGGTTGAATTTAATGATTGGTAATCATTTATTGTGATATTTGATGGATTATATCTTGAAGTGGAAACTAATGCGATGATTTTTCCTGTTTTGCTCTCCATAACTCCTATAACAACCTCTTTTGCTATGAGATCGTTTAGCTTTTGTGTTGCCATCTGTTCTATTACTTTTTGGAGTTTCAATGGAGTATTTAAAACCACATTATACCCGTCAATTCGTTTTGAGAGTTCTGCGTCACCAGATAGTATAATAGTGTTTGACAGATCTCTTGGACCTTTTGTAATCGCATCTTGCGTAGATGAGAGCAGGTTGTCATATACTTTTTCTATACCTTTTACTCCTTCTACTTTGGTTATACCGTCTTGTTCTATCTTTTTTATGTAGCCGATGGCTGGAGTAAGAGTATCTTCTGCCATATATATACGTTTTTCACCACTTTCTACGATGCTCATACCTTGAGTTGCGACTATTCCTGTTTTTGGATCTTGATATGCTATGAATACCTTTTTTTTGTATAATTTTCTAGCTAGCTCCTTGAGATACGCTGCACCTTTTGCGTCTATTTCATACGATAAGGTTACTACGCCTTTTTTGCTAAGTATTTTTCTGATTTTGGTTGGATCATCACCGCTGTAGAGTGTGTATAATTTTATAAAAAGCTCTTTTTTGTTTGGATCTATGTTTCTAGTATCCACCATAGCTTTGTATAATTTTTGACTACTAGCTATACTAAAACCGTCTTTTGATATGATTGAGCCCCTAAGAGCACTATCAAAATCACTACTTTGTAGCTTTGGCAGCTTTCTATCTAACAAAGCTCTATAAAATATTACAAATAAAAATAGTATAATTCCTAAAACTATAAAGCTGAAGATTACATAGATCTTGCTTTGGCTTTGATATCCGCTCATTACAACTGTGTTCTTGAGATTTCTTTATATGCATTTATAGCTTTATTTCTTACTTCTAACATCAATTTCATACTAGTTTCCGCTTTTCCTATAGCTATAGCTGCTTGATGAAGATCTTTTACCTCTCCTGTGGCTAAGTCTGCTACTGCTTTATCTGCTTTTTCTTGAACATCATTTAAGTCGCTTAAAGCTTTATTTAGCATATCTGAAAAGCCGCTACCAGCACCATCTTTTTGCTTAGTCTGCTCTGTTGTTTGATTTAAATTTGAAATCTCAGATATATTCATAAATTATCCTTTTAGTAACTCTATTGCGCTAGTTGCTATACTCTTTGCGCTTTGAAATGCTGAAACATTTGCTTGATAAGCTCTTGTTGCTTCTATTAAATCGGCCATTTCTATAACGGGATTAATATTTGGCAGCATTATATAACCTTTTGCGTCTGCGTCTGGGTGAGTCGGATCATATTTTAGTTTAAAGTCCTTATCATCTCGAACAATTTTATCTACTACGACACTCATAAGAGCCGGTTTTGGAAATTCCGGAGCATCTGGATCATTTAATGGATTTTCATTTTTTAAAAAGTCATTTTTTGAATTTATAGATTTGTTTAACTCTTTATCAAATTCTATAGCTTTAAATATAACTTCTCTGCGACGATAAGGACCTCCTTCAGCAGTTCTTGTCGTATTAGCATTTGCAATGTTTGAACTTATAACATTCATTCTAAAACGTTGTGCGCTAAGACCGTATCCGCTTATATCAAAATCACTTAAATATGCCATCGTTTATCCTTATAATTTACCGCTTGCGTCAATTACGCTTTTAAATATCTCACCGTGTTTTTTACTTGCTGAATCAAGCGCTTGAACCATTAGAGCATTTTTTCCAAGCTCTGTTGTTTCAACATCAAGATCGACGGTATTCGCATCATTTCTTGCTGTATGACCGTCTCTTAAATAGATTGTTGCTTGTTTGTTGCTAGGAAAATCTAAAGCCGGAAAATGTTTTTCGTTTGTTACTGCAAGTTCAAGTTTTGGCTCTCCTGAGTTTTTGCTATAAATTTCATTTTTTTTAGATATCAACGCTGATTCAAAATCAACATCTTTAGATTTATAAAACGGAGTGTCAATGTTTGCTATGTTGCTAGCTATAAGCTTTTGGCGAAGTACTCTGCCTTCTAGAGCAGCTTCTACTAGCTGTTTTGATTTGCTTGTCGAAAAACCTGCATACATCTATATCTCCTTGAACTTATAGTCTTTAATAAGCAAAATTTATTCCTAATTTTCTAAATTTAGATCTTTAAATGAATTAAATCCGGATTTTTTTGATATCTTTTCTTTTAATTCATCTAAAAATCTCTCTCTTGCCAAACTTTTGGCCCCCATAAATTTAAGATGAGAGTTCATAACTTGAGCGTCTATAAGAAAGTCAAACGGTCTTAACGCTTCACAAAGTTTTATCAGACCTACTTTAGAAGCATTTGGTTTGATACTTATCATACTCTCTCCGCAAAATATTTTACCTATGATGATTCCATACAATCCACCTATTAATTCATCATTTTTATATACTTCTACGCTATGCGCCCATCTTAAATCATATAAATTTGAGTATGCTGTTATGATATCTTGACTTATCCATGTCGGCTCCGTTTTCTCTCTTTGTGTTTTACAAAGAGTTATGAGTTTCTTAAAGTCGGTATCAAATTTAACCTTATAATCTCTTAAAAACGGCTTTATACTCTTATGTATTTTTACACTATCTGGATAAAATACAGCCCTAGGATCTGGTGACCACCAAAGTATGTTCTCACCATTCATAAACCAAGGAAAAATACCGTTTTTATATGCGTCTAATAAAGTATCTGCGCTAAGATCGCCACCTAATGCCAAAGGAGCGTCTTTGGGTGCTTGTTTTGGATTTGGAAATTTTGATTTCATTTTTTGTAGTTCTCTAATTCTTTAAAATCAAAAGATACGCTTATTCCATCATTTATACACGGTAAAAGTTCGCATTGCGAGTAATAAAAGCTAATTTCGTTTTTTGTTATAGCAAAATTATCGTTGAATTCTATTGTGTCAAAATCAAAAAATTCAGCTTTTGCATCGTCATCATTTGTGATATTATTGTCTATTTTAAATTTAGTAAGTAGTCTATTTTTTAGCTTTTCTATAAGTTCAGTTTTGTTTAGATCATAAACACTTCTTATATCAAATGCACTCGCGTTTGCATCAACAACTCTATTTATAATATGAAAAGTTGGATGGACTCCGTTGAAATTTGACACAAAAGTTTGATATGTCGTTATATTTTCATCAAGATAGATAATATAACTAAGAGATGAAAAATTTGCTTGTTTTTGTGCACTTAACTCTGTTTCATTTGTATCTTTATCTGTTCGAAATTCGCTTTTTATATAGCACGTATTTTCATCATAATAACTAATCGCATCTATATCCATCTTTTTGATAATAGGAATATCCGTTTTTTTCAATAACATCTTTACAGTTACGTTTGAGTCATTATAGCTAACTACTGCTATAGGTGCAAAATGTATCTCTCTACCTTCTTTTTTACCGTAATATTTTTTGTTGCCTACGTAAAAAATGTAACTGTTTAGATCTATCTTTTCGTCGTCATTATCATCTCCGCACCCTTTTACCAAACCGTTTATACCAAAATCATGTATATAAATTTGATAATTTTTATTTGCCGCATATATAAACTCGCCGTTAAAATTCACTCCAAAAATCAAGCCAAACATAACAGACAAAAGTAAAAGTAGTCTCATTTGTTTGCCTTGAAATCAAATTTAAACTCTCCATCAAACTCGATATATACTTCTCCACCGCGTTTTAAACTACCAAATAATAGCTCTTTTGAGATAGAACTATTTATACTATCTTTGATAACTCTCTTTAAATTTCTAGCTCCGTATTCGTCACTAAATCCTTGATTTATAATCTCATTTAATGCTTTTTTACTTAAATTTATTTTTATTTTTTTAGCCATTTTTTCTAAATTTGAAATTTCTTTTTCAACTATTTTTTCTAAAATATCTTTGCTGAGATCATTAAATCGTATTATTTTATCTATACGATTTCTAAACTCAGAGCTAAAAAATCCCTTTACGGCCTTATCTGTTTTATCGCTTAAATTTTTGTTAAACCCAAGAGTATTTGGCTCTTTTGTGCCTAAATTCGATGTCATTATAATAATAGTATTTTTAAAATCGCTTTTATTTCCACTATTGTCAGTGAGACTTGCACTATCAAAAATTTGTAAGAATATATTTATCATCTCATCATTAGCTTTTTCTATTTCATCAAATAGTATAACGCTGTAAGGATGTTTTTTTACCATATTTGTTAGTAATCCGCCGCTCTCAAATCCTATATATCCAGGAGGTGCTCCTATGAGCCTTGAAATGCTGTGTTTTTCCATATATTCGCTCATATCGTATCTCTCAAAATGGACATTTAATGAGTTTGCCAACTCATTTGCCAACTCGCTTTTTCCTACACCGCTACTTCCTGTAAATAAAAATATTCCAATTGGTTTATTTGGTTCGTTTAATCCGGCGTAAGATGAGATAAGAGCATCGTTTAACGCATCTATAGCGTTATCTTGACCAAATATTTTTGCTTTTAAATTTGCTTTTAAATTTTTTAAGATTTTAGTGTTGTCGCTATTTTCATTTAAATTTGATATATTTGCCATTTTTGATACGGTATTTAGTATGTCAGATTTTAAAACTCTTTTTTTAGAATTATTTTTCTCTGCTTCATTTTTTATGGCTTCTAAGTTATCAAATTCATCATCAACGTTAATCGCGTAGCTCCACACCGTTTCATCTTTTAGGTTCAATTTATTTGGATTAGCTATGCTTAGTTTGGCTCCGGTTTCATCTATGATATCTATAGCGCTGTCTGGTAGAAATTTATCACTTAAGTATCTTTTTGCAAGCTCTATGCTAAGCTTTAAAATTTCATCGCTATAAGTTACGTTGTGAAACTTTTCGTAAGTAGACTTAAGCCCTTTTAGTATCAAAAAACACTCATCTGGATTTGGCTCGCTAACATCGATTTTATTAAATCTTCTAAGTAAGGCTTTATCCTTGTTAAAATTTCTAAACTCGCTATAAGTTGTAGCTCCTATACATCTTATATCGCCGTTTGCAAGATGCGGTTTTAATATATTTGCTACATCCAGACTATTTTCATTTGAACTATTTTGAGACATTATCGAATGAATTTCATCTATAAATATTATATGATTTTTGTTCTCTTTGAGTTTGGAAATTATACTTTTTAATCTCTCTTCAAACTCTCCTCTATACTTTGCGCCGGCTATCAAAGAACTAACGTCGAGATTAAATATAATGCTATTTTTTAGTCTGTCCGGAACTTTGCCGTTTACTATTTTTTGAACTATTCCTTGCACTATTGCTGTTTTACCTACTCCTGCTTCTCCTACGAAAATCGGATTATTTTTTTTGTGGCGGCATAGTATTTCAAGAGCTTTTTGTATCTCCTCTTCGCGTCCTATAACAGGATCTATCTTTGAGTTTTTTACCATATCGTTTAAATTCGAAACGAATTGACTTGTATCGTCTTGTTCATCATTTAAACCATGAAATTTAAGTACTTGATATGCGCTTGAGCTTTTATCTTCTAAAATTTCCTCTAAAAAGTCCTCGGCGTCAAAAATTTCCTCTTCTTTTATGCTGCTTAAAATTTCGCTTAACTTATATGTTAAAACAGGAGGCTTTGGAGATTCTAGTCTTGGAAACTGGTCTATAAGTCCTACTAAATCATTTCTCAGAGCTACTGGATCTCTAACTCCTAAAGACGAAAGAGTTTTTAAAAACTCCGTATCAAAAGTAAGAGCGTAAAGTATATGCTCAACTCCTATATATTCGTGAGATTTTGAAATGGCAAGCTCATTTGCTTGTTTTATTGATTTTGCTAAGTTGTTTTGTATCATTACTCTTCTTCTATAACGCATTTTAGTGGAAAACCGTTTGCTTTTGCAAGGTTTAAAACTTCCATCTGTTTAGTTTGTGCTATCTCTTTTGTGTATATACCGCATATTGCTCTGCCGCTTTGGTGGATTTTTAACATCAATTCTATAGCTTCATTTTTACTTTTATTAAAAATATCTATAAGTATCATAACAACAAAGTCCATAGTCGTAACTTCATCGTTTAAAAGCATTACTTTAAACAAGTTAGGCTTAAAATCTTTTATTTTAGTCTTTGTGATACTGCTTTTTTTAGTTTGCACTTTTTATCCTGCTTACATCTTTGCTGATAACTGCAGTAGAAACTTCACCTAGGTAGAATTTATTTGTTTTGCTATCTCCTAAAGTGTCGCTTAAAGTCTGATATACTCCATTTTTTAATACTACTTTAAATGGAATTTGAAGCGCTCTTTTATAATCTATATCATGTAAAATTTGATCAACAATTCTAGGGTTTTCTTTTGAATTTGATATAAAATAGTACGCATTGTATTTTTTAGAGAAGTTTTCTACAATGCCTTTATCATCGATATTTTCAAAATATATAAGTCCGATAATCATAAAATCATCGCTGTTTTTAAGCTGATAATCCATAAGATGCGGCGCTTCTTTTTGGCAAGGAACGCAGTAAGTACCAAAGATATCTATCATTACTATTTTATCGCTATCTTTTAACTTAAATCCGTTTTGCGTTCTAACTAGAGTCGTTTTTGATCCTATTACGCTAGTTAGCTCTATCTCATCTCCTGTTTTGTATGGAGTAAAACTAGTTGTTTCTTCCTCTTTTTGAGTAGAGCAGCCGACTAAAAACAGTGTTAAAAATGTAAGTATAAGTGTTAATTTCTTCATTTATATTCCTTTTAAATTTAAATATATTTTTTTAAAGCAGATCTTGCTTCGATATTTGCCTCTTTTTGTTTTAAGACTTCTCTTTTATCGTGCAGATTTTTACCTTTTGCAAGAGCAATGTTGGCTTTTACTATATTTTTGCTGTTCAGATACAGCGATAAAGCAACCATAGTAAGTCCATCGGTGCTGACTTTTCCAAATAATTTATCTATCTGGCGTCTATGCATAAGCAGTTTTCTAGGAGCTCTTTCATCTGGTCTGAAGTATGAGTTTGTCGTATCTAGATAGCTTATATGAGCATTTAGTAAAAACAGTTCTCCTCTTATGATGCGCACAAAGCTATCTTTAAGATTCGCTCTGCCTGCTCTAAGAGCTTTTACTTCACTACCTTTTAATGCTATCCCTGCTTCAAACGTCTCTAATATGGCGTAGTCGTGGAATGCTTTTTTATTTCTCGCTAGATCTTTGGACATAAAACTCTCTTTGATAATTTTCTTTTAAATTATTATAATTATAGCAGATTAGTCTAAAATTTTGTTAAATAAAATATATGATTCAAGCTGATTTAAACTCTATAAAACGATATTTTCAGCTGTTTATTAAGTATAATACTCATATATTATTACAGTTTAATGAGTATATCAAAATAATATTTTAAATTTAAAACAAAAGCTCAAAAATATATCTATATAGATAGCCTAAATTTTGTACTTCCACTTCCGCTAAGAAATTCGTTTTGAGATATTTTTAAATCCGGATATAATTTAATGCATGGCTTTAATAGATCGTTTAACTCATAATTTTTATATGAATTTAATATCTCTTTTGAGCTTAGTTTTTCTAAATTTAGTGCTAAATCAGTATCAAATTTAGAAAAGTACTTTTTGTATCTGCTAAAAACGTCTTTAGTAGAGCAGAATATTTTACTTTTTATGATGTCTATTTTTGGGATATCATCATCAAATACAGACACTATTTCACCGATTCCGCTTACATTTGCACTGTTAAATCCGCTTAAGAAAAATGGTACGTCCGCTCCTATATTTTTACTTATTTGGATTAGCTTTTCTTTTGGTATATTTAAATTTAAATTATCATTTGCTAAATTTAAAAACGCTGCGGCGTTTCCGCTTCCGCCTCCAAGTCCGCCGCCGATAGGAATGTTTTTTGTCAGTTTTACCTGATTAAATTTGAAAAACTCGTCAAGCTCGTTTTTAAATCCGAGTTTTTCTAGCTCCATTCTTGCTTTTTTAATAATATTGTTTTGTATTTTGTCATTTTGTATAAACTCATCGCTGGTTTTTTTTACGAATTCAATCTCATCGAAAATACCTTTAAACAGTATAAATCTTGATCGAATTTCATGGTAATTTCCTATAAAACCAGTTATTTTTAGAAATATATTTAATTTAGCGTAACTTCTCATTTTTGAAACTTTTTGCTAAGTTCGTTTAGTGAGTTTTTATTTACCAAACTAGCTTTTAAATTTGAATTTGCTATTTCATTTATAAGTTCGCTTCTTAGTATCATAACATTTTTTGGCGCTTCTATACCGATTTTTACACCATTTTTTAGCGTTTGGATTACTTTTATCTCTATGTTGCCTTCTATTTTGATACTTTCGCCGTCTTTTCTAGTTAGTATAAGCATATTCTACCTTATTTAAACAGTAAGAAACAGCACCATTTTCTATCTTTATTATGCTAAAAAAATTATCAAAAATTAAGTAATAAGTGCCATCTGTTTTTATTTGAAACTCGTTTATATCCAGTTTCTTGCCGTCTTTTATATTATCTTTATTTCCAAGATAACTATTTTGTGCTAAATTTAAAAACTCAAGCGGATCTAAAGCTTTTTCATTTTCAAATTTAAATCGTCCTTCGCTAACTCTTCTTAATGCGCTTAGAGTGCCATCTACTCCGAGTCTTTTAGCAAATAAATTTGCCCAAGATCTAACATAAGCGCCCTCGCTAAGTGAAATTTCAAAACTTAAAAACGGGTGACAATAATGTATAAGTTTTACGTTAAAAATTTCCATAACAGAACTTTTCATTTCAAATTCCTCACCGTTTCTAGCAAGGGCGTAGGCTCTTTTCCCGTCTATTTTTTTAGCACTAAATTTAGGAGGTACGTAGGTGATTTTGCCTTGTAAATCTTTCATTACAATATCAATACTATCCATAGCAAATGGCTTTAATTTACATACGCTTCTTATATTTTCATTATCTAAGCTTTGCGAGTTTGCTCCTAGCCAAAGAGTGGCAATGTAAGTTTTTGGAGTTTTTTCTAGATAGTTAAACAGTTTTGTATAAGCTCCAAAAGCTATGATAAGAGCTCCATTTGCAAAAGGATCAAGCGTACCTGAAAATCCTGCTTTTTTTACGCCGTATTTGCGTTTTAATCTGCTTAAAAAGTGGTTGCTTGAAATTCCAGAAGGCTTATTTGCTACAAAAAGACGATTATCTTTCATACGACTTTTTCCACGAAACTCGACATTATCTCTTTTATATTTCCTGCGAAGTTGATTTTTAATTTAAATTCAGATTTTATTTTTGTTATCTCCATAACTCTGCCGATACCAAAAATTTTATGTTTGATGAGATCGCCTTTTTTGAACTCATTACTAGTTTCAAGTTTAAGCGAACCTTCACAAAGTCCTGTTTCACTTAAGAATCTCGATTTATTTAGTCTTGCTCTTTGACCTTTGTAAAATCTTGAGTTTGAAAATGAAAGATTTAATCCGCTTTTTGCTCTAGTTATAGCTACATAAGCAAGCCTTCTCTCTTCTTCTATATCGCTTCCATCGCCAATAAGTGGAAAAAATCCCTCTTCAAGCCCTATAACAAAAAGATGTTCAAACTCAAGTCCTTTGCTCGCATGCACGCTCATAATAGATATCGCATCATCGCTTATTCTATCTTGCTCACTTTCTAAAGCTAGCTCATTCAAAAACTCTTCTAAAGCAAAACTCTCATCATTTTGTATTTGATCTTTTATAAGCGCATAAAACTCGTCTATATTTGCTACTCTATCTACCCCGTCGGGTAAATTTTTATAATACTCTTTTATACCAAAACTTTTTTCTAAATTTGCTAGCAGATTGTTTGGAGCTAATGAGCTTAACTCTTTTAACTCATTTGCAAAATCCAATAAAACGACTCTCAATTTTTTTCCTATCGTATCATCATCTATCATATATATAGCGTTATAAATAGACGTTTTATTTTCATAAGCAAATTTTTCAAGCTTTGCAAGGCTTACTTTCCCAAGACCTCTTTTTGGTCGGTTTATTATGCGGTTTAAAGAAAAATCATCGTTTGGATTTAATATAAGTCTTAAATAGCTAATTATATCTTTTATCTCCATTCTCTCATAGAATTTAACTCCGCCCACCATTTTATATGGAATTCTAGCTTTATTTAAACCATCTTCAAGGCTACGAGACAAAGCGTTTACTCTATACAATATTGCTATTTCATCTGCTTTGACACCAGATCCTAATAATTTTTGAATTTGACCCGCTATAACTCTTGCTTCTATATTTTCATCGCCGTTTTCTATGATTTGAATCGGATATTCGTCTTTTTTAGTACTAAATAGCTGCTTTCCCAACCTTGAGCGATTATGATCTATAAGCTCATTTGCAGCTTTTAAGATGGACGGAGTAGAGCGGTAGTTTTCTTCAAGTTTGATTAATTTCACGTTATTAAATTGATCTTTGAAATTTAAAATATTTTCTATTTTTGCACCGCGCCAGCCATATATGCTTTGATCATCATCGCCTACTACTACTAGATTTTCATGACACTCGCATAATTTTCTTAGTAGTTTATACTGAAGGTCGTTTGTGTCTTGATACTCATCTACCATTATATATTTATATCTATTTGAAATCTCATTTGCAAGGTCGTTATTATTTAGTAAAATTTTATATGTAAGAGCTAAAAGATCGTCAAAATCCACAAGATTGTTTGCGGCTAAATACTCTTCATATAGTTTGTATGCTTTTGCTATTTTTTCGTAATTTGTTTTCATAAACTGATTTTCTGCGTTTAGTTTTGAGCTACTTATAACATCTTCTACGCTTAAAAGCAGATTTTTGTATTTTGAAATTTCGTTTGATATAACTGAGGCGGCAACACTACTTTCAAACTCTTTTATAATCTTTTTTTTGTCATCCGTATCTATAATGACAAAGCTATTTTTTCTACCTAGCTCATTTATATAAAATTTTAAAAACAAAAGACCGAATTTATGAAAAGTACAAAGAAGCGGAGATGAGCTGATATTTGAGTTTAACATAGACAAGGCGCGGTGTTTCATAGTGCTTGCTGCTTTATTTGTAAATGTTAGGGTTAATGTATTTAACGGGTCTATGCCAACTACGCTGATTAAGTAAGCTAGTCTAGTTGTAATAGTCTTAGTTTTGCCGCTTCCAGCTCCTGCTAATATTAACATAGCGCCATCGATATGTGAGGCTGCTTCTTTTTGGCTTTTGTTTAAAGAGTCTAGTAGATTATCCATAGTATCGCTTTATCTAATTTAATTAATCATTATATCATACTAAAACTTTTAAAGTTTTTAATGAATTCGGATATAAATCTAATTCATTTTGTATATATTTGTTACATTAAGATACACAAATTGGTAAATAAATTAATTAATAATAATGATTAAACTAAAAAAGATTAAATTTAAAAATAAATTCAGATTGGTGTAATATAATGTTACTACAACAACATCTGAAGGGGTTTTTTATGGTTAGTGATTTTAATAAAATCTATACTTTTATGGCTATAGTTAAAGAAAGAAGTTTTTCTAAAGCTTCCAAGGTGCTAGGTATATCCCAACCGGCCGTCACGCTTCAGATCAAAAAGCTAGAAGAGATACTTCAAGCAACTTTGATCATGAGAAAAAAGAATGGAATAATACTTACAAAAGAAGGTGAAAAATTCTACAAACTCTGTTTAAAGTTTGAAGGTTCTATGTTTAGGTTTAAAGAAGAAGCTAACCATATAAAGGACGAGAAAACGCCTATTGTAGTTGCTACAAACGCACTTATAGGTGAAACAATCTTGCCTATAATGTTAGATCAGATATGCGAAGTTGTAGATAGCGAACTAGACGTTAAGATAACAGATCATAGTAATCTACTATCTTATCTACTAGATAGAAGATGTGATTTTTGTATGATGCAAGAGAGAATTTATAATGATCAACTCATTTTTAAGAAACTTTTGGAGTACGAGATAGTTTTGGTTTCAAATTTAAAAACAGATTCACATATCGGCGTAAATGATCTTAGTAAGCATAAATTTATAAAAGATAAGACAAAAACGTTTCTAAGCTCGTATTTTGATCAATTTGGTATAAAATATGATGAGTTTGACACTATTTATAATCTAGATGGATCTGTAGCTACAAGGTGTGCCATGCTTCATAATAAAACAAGAGAGTATTATGCTTTTTTGCCTAAATTTATGATAGAAAATGATTTAGAAAACGAAGAGTTGTTTTTAGTAAATATAGACGGCATTAAGATTATCAGACAGCTATTTATAGCTGGATTAAGCGACAGCGAAGATATGCTCGATAGATTAGGAAAAATAAATTTTAACGTTATTTCTTAAATATATCTTTATTTTTTGGATTTGACATAAAAATTTGTTTTGATTTTTGTTTTCTACTCTCGTTTAAATCCTCTTTATATACTGAAAAGTTAATTAAAAGAGGATTTTCATCAATTGTTATTTGTACTATAGCTCCTATAGGAACACTAACTAAGCTAGCAAAATCATTAGCTCCGAATCCGGCTTCAAAACTAAGATTGGTTTTTGTTAGTATAGCGCTTGAAAGTGTGTATCCGCCAAGACAAAATAGTATAACTGGAGATTTAAAATTAGAACTAATCTCTTTTGGAAGTTCCGGATCAAATGAAGTGTATTTTAAATTCGCAAGTATGCAAAACTCCGTATCTTTGCTAAGAAGATACTCAAGACACTCATAAACGTGAGTTTTCATAAGAGTGCCGAATTTCTCGTCTTTTAAAATATTTTCGATCATATTTTTCCCCTAAATAGATATAAACTCATTTACTAAATTCCTAACTTCATCAAGTCCTATTTGCCAGAATTCTTCTTTATTTATATCAAATCCAAACATTGCTACCATATCTTTTGGACTTCTGCTTCCGCCAAGGCTCAAAAACTCAGTATAAATTTCTACAAAGTTTTCACATTTTCCGCTTTTATATAGTCCAAATAGAGCAAGCACAAGCAACTGAGCATAGCTGTATGCATAACAATAAAACGGAGAATGTATAAAATGAGGTATATAACTCCACCAAATTTTATAATAATCGTTTAAAACCAGACTATCGCCAAACATTTTTTTAGACTCTTCATACCAAATATCATTTAAATTTTCATTAGAAATTTCACCTTCAAAAGCATGAACTCGTCTTTCGAATGTGGTAAAATTTATTTGACGATATAAAGTAGAAAAAATATCTTCTATTTTACCTGCCAACAATCCAGATAGTTTTGTATCGCTGGTTCTGTTTTTTACATATTCAAACACTAGCATTTCGCAAAACACGGAAGCAGTTTCGGCTGTAGTAAGAGGAGTGTTTGAGTTCAAAAATCCAACTTTGTAGCTTAAAAACTGATGTATTGCGTGCCCTAACTCATGAGCTACGGTAAAAAGATCGCGTCTTTTGTTTGTATAATTTAGTAGTACAAATGGATGAGTGTCGCTTGAGGCTGAATGCGAAAAAGCGCCGCTTTGTTTATTTTTAGCCGGATATACGTCACACCAGTTTTCATCAAAAGCTCTTTTTGCAAGTTTTGCGAAAAGTGGATTAAAAGAGTTAAAAGCTTTTAAAATTATCTCTTTTGCCTCTTCATAGTTAAATTCGCTCTCATTGTTAAGAGGCGCATACCTATCATAATCATAAAGCTTCTCGTATCCTAGAAGCTCTCTTTTTTTATGATAAAATTTAGAAACAAGATCAAAGCTAGATTCAGTTGCTTTTATGAGAGCATCTACGCTTTGCTTTTCTATTTGATTGCTCTCGTGTCTGCTTGATTCTGCAAGTTCATAATTTCTTAGCTCACACTCGTTTTTTAGATCTGTTTTTATCATATTATAAATATATGTTAGAATGTGTTTATTTTGCTCAAGAGTTTTGCTAAGAGATAAGGCCGCGTCTTTTCTTACGCTTCTATCGCTGTCTAGCATTTTCGATAGAATTTCTTCTTCGCTTAAGACTAAACCTCTAAAATCAAACTTAAGCCTTGCCATACTTTCATCAAAAAGCCTTGAAAATGCATTTGCTCCGGTATTTGCTGTTCTTAAAAGAACCCTTTCTTCAAGAAAACTTAATTGATGCGATTTCTGCTTTGCTATAAGACTAAGATAGTAACTATAAGGTCTTGAATAAGCTATAAAACTGTCTTGCTGCTCTTTTGATATCTCGTTGAACTCAATAGTAAAAAATAGCAAATTTTCTTCTATTTTTGTACAAATTTCTTCATATTTTGCTAAAAAAGAGCCGTTTGTAGTATCTTTAGCAAATTTCAAATAAGCATAGCTCATAATCTTATTTATACCAGCTAAAATATTCTCATATTCTTGTATAGAGGCTAGGAACTCGCTATCGTTCAATTGTTCTAAATTTTTACTATATTTTTGATTAAAGTTCTTTGCTTTTTTCTCTAAATTTTTGCTGAACTTATCAAGCTCATCACTATTTTTGAAAAATAGAGTTAAATCCCATTGCATAATTATCCTTTTTTAAAAAGTAAAATTATAACAAAAAAAATCTAATAATAGAAATTTGTGCAACCAGATACATAAATTTGGGACTATTTTTATGATTTTTGAGATGCAATAGCTGTAAATAGCACGTCTGTTGAACTATTTAATGCAGTTTCGATAGAGTCTTGAACGACTCCTATTATAAAGCCGACTGCTACTACTTGCATAGCTATGTCGTTGCTTATGCCAAACAAAGAACAAGCAAGCGGAATAAGCATAAGCGATCCCCCAGCAACTCCGCTAGCTCCGCACGCTCCTATAGCAGCGATTATGCTAAGAAGAAGCGCGTCTAAAAAGCCTACTTGGATATTTAGCGTATTTACTGCGCTTAGCGATAAAACAGCTATGGTCACGGCAGCTCCCGCCATATTTATAGTTGCGCCCAAAGGAATCGATATAGAGTAGAGTTTTTCATCTAAATTTAGCTTTTTACAAAGGCTCATATTTACAGGTATATTTGCCGCGCTGCTTCTAGTAAAAAATGCAGTAACTGCACTCTCTTCTATGCAAGTCATTATGAGTGGATATGGATTTTGTTTTGTTACAAAATATACTATAGCCGCATTTACTACAAATGCTACAAAAAGCATAGTTCCTGCTAAGACTAAAAGTAGTTTTGCATATCCGCCTATAGCTTCAAATCCTGCTTCTGCAACGCTTGTAGCAACAAGTCCAAATATACCAAACGGTGCTAATTTTATTATAAATTTAACTATTCTTGTTATGCCTTCACTTATATCTTTAAATATCTTTTTAGTCTCTATAGAAGAGTGTCTAAGAGCTATACCAGTACCGATTGCCCATGTAAGTATCCCTATATAATTTCCGCTAGATATAGCGTGAACTGGATTATCTACCATCTTAAATACTAGATCTTTTAAAACTACTATTATGCTTTGGGGTGCTGATGCTAAGGCGTTGCTAGTGTTTTGCAAAACTAGAGTTGTTGGAAATATAAAACTAACCACGACTGCTGAGAGAGAAGCTAAAAACGTGCCAACAAGATATAAAATAATAATATTTTTAAGCCCATTTGCTTGCCCAAATTCTTTTATTATTATCGACGAAGCAACAAGTATAAATACCAAAATAGGCGCTACGGCTTTTAAAGCTCCTACAAATAAATTGCCTAATATAGATGCTGCATTTACCACTATCGCGGCTTCTACACTACTTTTGTGAGCTATAAATCCTAAAATTCCTCCAATTGTTATTCCTATCAATATTTGAATTATTAAATTTCCATCTGTATAACTTTTGGTTAGTTTTGTGAACATTCCCATTATTAAACCTTTGATTTGAGATAAATGGCTATTATATTTACATTGTCATTAAAGCAAAATTAAATTTATACTGTTTTAAGCGAAATATAGATTAATGTTTATTTCAAATTATGTATGCTAAAATCAATCCCAAATTAAATTGAATAAGGAATATAAATAATGTACCTATTTACAAGTGAAGTAGTAAGTCCGGGTCATCCTGATAAATGTGCCGATATCATAGCAGATAGTATAGTTGATGCGATCCTTAAACAAGATCCAAATGGTCGCGTTGCAAGTGAAGTTTTCGTCGCTGGAAAACACATTGTAATAGGCGGCGAAGTAAATGCTAAGGTTGATTTTACTCATCAAGATTATAGAAATATAGTAAAAAATACTTTAAAAGATATCGGTTATAACGGAAATCCACATTTTACAAGATCTCAATGCCTACATCCCGATGATCTTGAGGTTGATGTGTTTTTAAATCAGCAAAGTCCGGATATAAATCAAGGCGTAGATCAAAGCAGCGGTGAAATAGGTGCCGGGGATCAAGGAATTATGTTTGGATTTGCATCTAGCGAAACAGAAAATTTTATGCCATCAGCGATAACTTACGCTAGAATACTTTGCGATAAAGTTTATGATTACGCTCTTAAAAATCCGGATAAATTAGGCGTTGATATCAAAACTCAAGTTACAATCGATTATGGTTCAAAATCAAATTTCGAAAACTGCAAACCTCAATCCATACATACGATAGTAGTAAGCGCTCCAAGCGTTGAAAATTTGCAAATAGAAGAAGTTAGAACTTTGATCCAAGGCTTGATAGATGATGCAGGGCTTCCAAAAGAGCTTTACAATAAAGAAAAAACGATTATTTATATAAATCCAACCGGACGTTATGTGAATCATAGTTCGCTTCATGACAGCGGATTAACCGGAAGAAAGCTAATAGTAGATAGCTTTGGCGGATACTCTCCTATAGGCGGCGGCGCTCAAAGTAGCAAAGACTATACGAAAGTCGATCGTAGTGGACTTTACGCAGCAAGATGGATAGCAAAAAATATAGTCGCCGCAGGACTTGCTAAAAAATGCATCGTTCAGCTAAGTTACGCTATAGGTGTAGCAAAACCAGTTAGTATCTCAGTAGATTGTATGGGTACAAATAGCAGTATAGATGATGAGAAATTATCAGAGTTTGTACATGAGAGTTTTGCTCTAACTCCTAGATGGATAACGGAGAAATTCGGACTAGATAAACCTAGCACAGATACTTTTTTATATGCTAAAGTGGCTGCTAATGGACAAGTTGGAGTTGCTAGTTATCCGTGGGAGAAGTTGGACGCGGTTGAAATTTTTAAAAAATTAAAATAAACAATTCCGGTTTTAAATTTGAGACCTAAATTTATAAAACGGCTCAAATTTAAAACTTTCTAGCTAATTGTTTCTTTGAAAGTATTATATTTTTTTATTGTAAATTTATGTTGTAATTTTCAGTGCGGCTTATTATTTATAGAATTTATAAATCAATAAGTTTTAAATTTAGATTTAAAAATAATAAATTTTATTTGATAAAATTTATCAATTACTTAGCTAACTTTAAAGAAAACTATCCTATAATACATC
Source organism: Campylobacter sp. TJR-1 (assembly GCF_032840035.1). NCBI lineage: Bacteria > Pseudomonadati > Campylobacterota > Epsilonproteobacteria > Campylobacterales > Campylobacteraceae > Campylobacter > Campylobacter sp. TJR-1. The sequence goes on from NZ_JAWIZX010000003.1 coordinate 50,830, forward strand.
GAAAAAATAAAGGCTAAATATGAAAAAAATATCTATTTTTATATTTGTAATAGCAATGATTGGTTCTTTAAATGCACAAAAGCTTGAGGTTTTAACTAGTTTTACGATACTAGCAGATATCGCAAAAAATGTTGCAAAAGATAGTGCTAATGTAAATAGTTTGACAAAAATGGGCACAGAGATACATGGATATGAAGCAACTCCAAAAGATATTTTAAAAGCTAAAAAAGCTGATATCATTCTTTATAATGGTTTAAATTTAGAGCTTTGGATGGATAAGTTTTTGAGCAATGCAAAAAAACCTAGTTATAATCTAAGTGATGGTGTCACTCCTATTTTGATAAGCGATGGAGGATACAAAGGCAAACCAAACCCTCATGCGTGGATGAGTATCAAAAATGTTCAAATTTACATTAAAAATATCGTAGAAATTTTTAGTAGGCATGATCCAAAAAATGCTGATATCTATGCTAAAAACGCAGATGAGTATATAAAAATTTTAAATGATTTAGACTCTAAATTTAAAGCCGAGTTTGCCAAAGTTCCGCTTGAACAAAGATATCTTATAACAAGTGAAGGCGCTTTTAGTTATTTAACTAAGGAGTATGATCTAAAAGAACTTTATATATGGAGTGTAAATAGCGATGAGCAAGGCACTACTAAACAGATAAAAAACTTAGTTGATAAGATAAAAAATTCTGAAGCGAAGGTGATTTTTAGTGAGAGCACTATTAGTCCAAAACCTGCTATGACTATAGCAAACGAGAGTGGAATTAGATACGGCGGAGTGCTTTATGTAGATAGTCTAAGTAAAGAAATTCCTACTTATGTAGATCTTATGAAAACTACGGTTTCGACTATTATAAACGGATTAAATAATGGAAAAAATTAGCTTAGATGTTTCAAATTTGAATGTCAGATATGCTGATGTAGTGGCTTTAGAAGATATAAACTTTAGTTTAGAAGGTGGAAACATATGCGCTCTTATCGGTACAAACGGAAGCGGTAAATCAACTCTTTTTAAGTCTATAATGGGAGTAATAAAGCCAAAAGGCTCAGTTATAAAAATATGCGGTTTAAGTCTTAATGATGCGATAAAAAATAGTCTCATAACATACGTTCCTCAAAATGAAGAGATAGACTTTGACTTTCCTATAAGCGTATGGGAGCTTGTAATGATGGGCAGATATGCTCATATGGGATTTTTTAAAAATCCAAAACAGAGTGATAAAATAGCAGTAGAAGATGCTTTAAAAAAAGTAGATATGTATGAGTTTAAAGATCGTCAAATTTCTAAATTAAGCGGTGGTCAAAAAAAGCGTATATTTATAGCAAGATCTTTGGCCAGCGATGCTAAAATCATACTTTTAGACGAACCTTTTAATGGAGTTGATGCAAAAACCGAGAGTATGATACTAGATCTTCTTATAAAACTTCGTTCAAGTGGAAATCTTATTCTTATATCTACTCATAATCTTGGAATGGCTGCTCAGTATTGCAATAGAGCGATACTTCTTAAACATAAGATCTTGGCTTACGGATTTACGAACGATGTTTTAACTCCTGAAAATCTCAGTCAAGTTTTTGGCGGAAGTTTAAGACATTTTAAGATAGAAGTCGACGATATGAGTTGTAATATAGCGCTTATAAGCGACGATGAAAAACCGCTTATAGTGGTAGATGAAAAGGTGCAAGATGGAATGGTTAATAGAGCCTTTTAATTACTCATATATAGTAAAAGCGCACATCGTAAGTCTGTTTTTATGCGCTTTTTGTGGGTTTTTATCTTGTTTTTTGATCTTAAAGTCCTATTCTCTATTAGCTGACGCTCTCTCTCACAGCGTAACACCAGGAGTAGTTATAGCATATATGATGAGTTTTTCTTATACTATTTCTAGCTTTATATGCGGTTTGTTTGCAATTTGTAGTATGGGTTTAGTGTCGCGCAGTTCAAAGCTAAAAACAGATACGATAATAGGAGTGACTTTCTCATCGTTTTTTGCTCTTAGTCTATTTTTGGTTTCGATTTATCCGGTTTCTATAAAGCTCGAAACCGTATTTTTAGGCGATGTTTTGAGTTTAAATGATAGCGAAGTTTATGAGCTTATATTTCTTATATTTATACTATTTTTATTTCTTATTTTTAGTTATCAAAAGATTAAATTTATATTTTTTGATGAGCTAGGTGCTAGTAGTGTTGGTATAAATGTTAAATTTTATAAGATTTTATTTTTTATGTTACTCTGTTTTTGTACCGTTGCTAGTTTAAAAACGGTTGGAGCTATTTTGGTAACTGCTATGTTAATCACTCCTGCTGCGAGCGCTTCTATGATTAGTTTTAAATTTAACCAAAGAGTGATTTTAGCTACATTATTTGCCGGATTTAGTGGATTTTTTGGAGTTTATATCAGCTATTTTTTAGATACTTACGCCTCTGCTATGATAGTTTTAACTCAGATTTTGATTTTTATCGTCTGTTTTTTATATAAAAGGATAGTTTATGATAGAGTTTTTGCTTGAACCTTTAAGATATGATTTTATGCAAATAGCCCTTTTTATGGCATTTGGAGTAAGCATTGTATGCGCAGTTTTGTCTTGTTTCTTGGTTTTAAAGTCCTACTCCTTACTAGGAGATGCACTCTCTCACTCTGTAATGCCAGGAATGATACTATCTTACGCTGCTGGTCTTCCTCTTGGAGTAGGGGCATTTATATCTAGCCTTGGCTGCTTGTGGATAATTGAGTTTTTAAAACAAAGAAGCGGTCTTAAAAATGATGCTATCATAGGTATGAGTTTTACCGGATTTTTTGCTTTTGGACTTTTGCTTTATAGTAAAGTAGAGAGTCCTTTGCATATAAATGAGATTTTATTTGGAAATTTGCTCGGAGTTAGTGCTAGTAGTATGCAAAATTCACTTGTAGTTTTTGCAATGGTTTTGATTGTGATTCTTCTATTTTTTAGAAGATTTTTTACTGTTTTTTTTGATGAAGTAAATGCGAGGTTAGTTGGATTAAATCCAAAAAATTACTACTATTTAATGCTTTTGATACTTAGCTTTGTAGTTGTTTTTGGTTTTAGTGCGGTTGGAATTATACTAGTTGTGGCTATGCTGATTTTACCTGGAGCTGCTGCATTTTTAGTAACTAGTAAATTTTGGATGATGCAAATTTGTGCGGTTAGTTTTGCTATTTTTAGTTCACTTTTTGGTATTATAGTGAGCTTTCATATGGACTCTAGTACTCAAGCTCTTATAGTTTTAGCTCAGACTTTGATATTTGTATTTTGTCTTGCGTATTCAAAGATTAAGGCGTTATGATTTCACTTTTGCTACCATTTACACTGTGATAAATAGTAGTTTTATGCTTAAAAGAATAGTATTTTAGTAGTTTTTCCTGCAGTTTTGGCTCTGTTGAGGGGACAAACCAACCGTTATTCGTAATTGCTATCATAAATTTAGGCGAGTTTTCGTATAATTCATCTCTACTAGCCTCATAACATATTGCGCTTCTTATTTTCACTCCCAATATCTCGTAGTCGCTTACGCTAGTAGCTCTTTCGAAGTCTTTTTTGCCTTCAAAAAATATATTATTTATTAAATTTTTGAAAAACTCAGGAAGTGGAATTTCCTCACCAAAAGGCACTAAAACTACTTTATCAAGTCTTTGTACATTCCCGTTTTGAAGCACGTAAGCTGCATTATACGACATATTATTTTCATATCCTAGAGCTCCTGCTACTATGGCTATATTATTTGATTTTTGTTTTAAAATATCTAGTAGCTCGGGCTGATGATCCAAAAATAGAGGAAACGCACTTTCTGGAAATACGATTAAACTAGCGTTTTTTTCTATAGCTTTGTCTATTAACAGCAGATTTTCATCTATAAATTTAGATCTTAAACTTCGCTCCCATTTTTTACTTTGAGGAACATTCGTATGTACTAGTTCTACATTAAAAGGCAGTAAATTTGGACTAGTTTTGCTATTTAAATTTAAAAAAAGAAGTATAATCAAAATAGGAAATCCTGCTTTCAATCCAAATTTGATATAGCATATAATGGCAACTAAAACTGCTCCAAGAGTCCAAATTTGTGGCTTAAAAATAGTATCTACAAATATTAATTCAAGATTAAACCAGTTAAAATCAAACGGATAAAAATACCCAAGAGCCATTAACATAATAGATCTTAATATTAAATTTGAAAAATATCCGCTAACTAAAAATAAAAACGCATAAATAGTAGATATGCCTACTATCCCAAGTGGGATAAGATACCAAAATCCATAGTAAAAAAGGCTAAAACTTATCCAATAAAACCAAAACATGCCGATAAAAAATCCGCTCCAAAACCATACTTGTTTAGTTGATTTTAATATAAAATAGAGTCCGATAACGGCTGAAATCATTCCTATGTATATAAAAATTTTAAGTTCTAAAAGAGATAGAAATATAAAATTTGATATTAAAATTGCTATTTCAAAGCCATTTCTTATAAAATTTAAGGTAAAATATGTACTTAAATTTTTACTAAAGGACACCCATGCCAGAGATTGTATCTTCATTATTACCTCTAATTGTATTATTTGCAATTTTTTATTTTTTGGTTATAAGACCGCAGCAAAAGCAGCAAAAAGAGCATAGAAATATGCTATCAAATCTTCAAAAAGGCGATAAGATCGTTACAAATGGAGGCTTGTTTTGCGAGGTCGTAAAACCTGAGGATGATTTTATCAAAGTTAAGCTTAATGATGAGGTAATCGTAAGAATCGATCGCAACTTCGTAGCTAAAAAAATAGACAAAATCGAGAAAAGCGATGCTTAAAGGTAGAGTAACTTATAGACTAGTTATTTTTATCTTAGCTCTTATATTTGGGCTTGGCTTTTCGATGCCAAGCTTTTTACAGAGCGAAAAGGGATATAAAATAAGCTTAGGTCTTGACTTGCAAGGCGGCTTACATATGCTACTTGGCGTACAAACAGATGAAGCCATTACTTCAAAAATAAAATCAATTGCTTCTAGTATCAGATATTTTACAAATAAAAACGATATCTTAGTAGAAAATTTAAAAACCGATACCGATACTGTTCATTTAACTATCTTAGATAGCGATGAAGCTAAAAAAATAGATGAAATGCTAAAAGGTATTAAAGGCTTAGATATTAAAAAAGATGGTTTAAATTATAGAATTTCTTTAACAGCGGCTGAAAAGATAGATACGGCTAAATATGCAGTAGATCAAGCTGTTGAAACCATAAGAAATAGATTAGATCAATTCGGTCTTGCCGAGCCTACCGTAGCAAAACAAGGTGAAAATCAGATCTTAGTCGAGCTTCCCGGTATAAAAACTGCCGCCGATGAACAAAGAGCTAAAGATCTTATAGCTAAATCAGCACATCTTCAGCTTATGGCTCTTGATGAAAAGAGGCAAGATCAAGCAAATAAAATGACTGAAGCCGAAGCGACTGCTTATGGAGATGTACTTTACCCCGATGTAAAAAATCCTAAATTTAAATATCTCATAAAAGATATTCCTGTGCTTGATGGAAATATGTTAGTTGATGCAAGAGTTGCATTTGATAATCAGACGAATTCTCCCATCATAAGTTTTACTTTAAATGCTGAAGGTGCTAGAATATTCGGTGATTTTACAGGATCAAATGTTGGAAAACGTCTTGCTATAGTGCTTGATGGTAAGGTATATTCAGCTCCGGTTATAAATGAAAGAATTGGCGGTGGAAGCGGTCAGATAAGTGGAGGATTTAGCGTAGAAGAGGCTCACGATGTTGCCATAGCTCTTAGAAGCGGTGCACTTTTAGCTCCTGTTAATATGCTAGAAAAAAGAAGTATAGGACCTAGTTTAGGACAACAAAGCATAGATCAAAGTATGGTAGCGCTAGCTGGCGGAGCTATTTTGGTTGTTTTATTTATGGTGCTTATTTATGGACTTGCCGGAGTTTTGGCAAATATAGCTTTAGTAGTAAACATATTACTTTTAGTGGCCGTGATGGCTCTTTTTGGAGCTACTTTGACTTTGCCGGGTATGGCTGGAATTTTGCTTACTATAGGTATGGCAGTAGATGCTAATGTTATCATAAATGAACGGATACGAGAACTTTTAAAAGCCGGTCAGAGCGTTCACGTTAGTATAGAAAAAGGTTATGAAAACGCCATGAGCGCGATAATCGATTCAAATTTAACCACGCTCATAACTTCAGCTGCTTTATATGCTTATGGAACAGGTCCAGTTAAAGGATTTGCCGTTACTATGAGTATAGGTATTTTGGCATCTATGTTAACTGCTATATTAGGAACTCATGGTATGTTTGAGTTTTTAGGTAAAAAGATAGAAAATAATAAAAACAGCGTGCTGTGGTTTGGATATAAGATAAGGAAGGTAGCTTAATGCAGATATTCGATAATGGTAGAATTTATGATTTTATGGGCAAGAGATGGCTATTTTTTTGCTTTTCTTTTATACTATTTTTTGGTTCTATCGTACTTATTTGTACTAAAGGATTAAACTATGGAATTGATTTTTCCGGCGGTACTCTTATACAAGTAAAATACGAAGGAAAAGCACCTCTTGATGATATAAGAGATAAGCTTGCCGCAAATGAAGTCCTTAAAAATGCGAATGTAACAGAGTTTGGTTCAGATGAAGAGATCACGATTAGATACTCAGGAAGTAGCGATAGCTTAGGAAGTGATCCAGGAGCCGTAGTAACAAGTATCCTTGAAGGCACCGGCAAATTTGAGATAAGAAGAGTAGATGTCGTAGGTCCAAAAGTAGGTAGTGAGCTTAGACAAAAAGGTTTAATGGCGATAGGCGTTTCTCTTATTTTAATACTTATTTATATTGGGGTGAGATTTGAGTGGAGATTTGCTTTGGCTGCTATTATCAGTGAAATTCATGACGTGGTAATAACGATAGGAGCTATAAGCTTACTTAGTATAGACGTAAATTTAGACACGTTAGCTGCCGTATTAACAGTACTTGGATACTCGCTAAATGATACTATTATTATATTTGATAGAATTAGAGAAAGAGTAAAAGAGAGTAAATTTATAAAACTAAACGATGTTATAAATGAGTCTGTTTCGCTAACTTTGTCAAGAACTATTATGACTTCGATTACTACATTATTAGCGGTTTTAGTGCTATTTTTCTTTGGTGGAGATATGATAAATGGATTTTCTATTATTATGCTTATAGGTATCATCATAGGTACTATTAGTTCGGTATTTATAGCTTCTCCTATGCTTGGCTGGTTTAAATTTAGCGTTGATCATTATAGATCTCATCTTGCAGCTAAAGAGGTTAAGAGAAAAGAAAAAGAGAGAATTCGTGCTATGTATGAAAAAGGAACTATTTAAGGAGCTAGTATGAATTGGGGTAAGGTTATATACACGTTTTTTGCTCTTATGAGCTTGACCACGACTGCCGGATTTTTATATGATAAGAGTGAGATTACGTTATTTATAGCAGCTAGTATAAATTTGATTTCTACTTTACTTAAAATAGGAGTTAGAAATATGCTCTCTGCCGAACTATTTGCTAGCTCCCTTGTGGCTGATTTGCATTTAATTCCGGCTTTTGTTCTTTTAGTTATAGGAGCTAATGAAGTTATAGTATATTCTTTAGTTATCGGCGGAGTAATAGCAAATATATTTTCTATGTTTTTACTTCTAACTGAAGCTAGCAAAATAAGAGATGAATTTTAAGGAATATTATGGAATATAATGCTAAAAATATTGAATACAAATGGCAACAAATTTGGAAAAAAAATGGTTATAGTGAGCCAAAAGACGACTATTCACTGCCTAAAAAATATATTCTTTCTATGTTTCCCTATCCTAGCGGTAGGCTTCATATGGGTCATGTTAGAAACTATAGTATAGGAGACGCTCTTTCTCGGTACTACAGAAATAGAGGCTATAATGTTTTACAACCAATAGGATTTGATAGTTTTGGTATGCCGGCGGAAAATGCAGCTATAAAGCATAAAATTCACCCTAAAATTTGGACTTATGATAATATAGATTATATGACAAAAGAGCTTGACGCTCTAGGTTTTAGTTTTTCTAAAAAGAGACTTTTTGCTACTAGTGATCCTCTATATACTAGATGGGAGCAGGAATTTTTTATTAGAATGTATGAAAAAGGGCTTGTATATAGAAAATCAGCTGTCGTAAATTGGTGTGAAAATGATCAAACTGTTTTAGCTAATGAACAAGTAGAAGATGGAAAATGCTGGAGATGCGGGCATGAAGTTATACAAAAAGAGATGCCGGGGTATTATCTAAAAATTACAGACTATGCAAATGAGCTATTAGAGTGTTTAAAAGATTTAGAGGGTAAATGGCCAAATCAAGTTTTAACTATGCAAGAAAACTGGATAGGTAAAAGTTATGGACTTGAGTTTGAGTTTAAATTCGATAGCAGTAGTAAAATTTTGCTTGATGGTATGGATGGATTTAAAGTATTTACAACTCGTCCTGATACCATATATGGAGTTAGTTACGCCGCTATAGCTCCTGAACATATAGTTGTAAAAAAGTTGCTTGAAAAAAACATACTTGATGACGCCACATCTGCTAAGTTAAAATTTATATTAAATCAAAGTCCAAAGCAGAGACAATCTATCGATAAAGACGGTGTTAGTTTAGGATTAAACGTAATTCATCCGCTAACTAACGAACTTATACCTGTTTGGTGTGCAAATTTTGTACTTGCTGAATATGGCGGCGGAGCCGTTATGTCTGTGCCTGCTCATGATGAGAGGGATTTTGAGTTTGCTAGCAAATTTAATCTAAATATCAAGCAAATTATAAAATCAGATACTCTTCCATACTGCGAAAAAAGTGGAGTTTATATAAACTCAGAACTTATAAACGGACTTGCGTATGAGGAAGCTAGAGAGAAGATAATCTCTAAATTTGAAAAAGAGGGCTGGGGAAATAGAGTTACAAATTATAAGCTTCGTGACTGGGGAATTTCTCGTCAAAGATACTGGGGAGCCCCTATACCGATGATACACTGTAAAAAATGCGGCGTAGTACCTGAAAATATATCAAATCTTCCTGTTAAATTGCCTGATGATGTAGTCATAACTGGAGAGGGAAATCCTCTTGATAAGCATAGCGAGTTTAAAAACTGTAAATGTCCAAAATGCGGTAGTCAAGCTACAAGAGAAACGGATACTATGGATACGTTTTTTGAAAGTTCATGGTATTTTGCAAGGTTTGCAAGTGATGAAAAAACATGGGAAGATGTAGCTTTTGATAAAAAAAGCGTCGATTACTGGATGAGCGTTGATCGGTATATCGGAGGAATTGAGCATGCTATATTGCATCTTTTATATGCTAGATTTTTTCAAAAAGCTTTGAGAGATCTTGGGTATTTAAGGGATTGCGAACCGTTTGACAGTCTTTTAACTCAAGGAATGGTGCTAAAAGACGGTTCTAAAATGAGCAAAAGCAAAGGAAATACCGTAGATCCAGATGATATTATAAATAAATTTGGAGCCGATACGGCAAGGCTATTTATACTTTTTGCAGCACCTCCTCAAAAAGAGCTTGAGTGGAATGATAGCGCAGTAGAAGGAGCATTTAAATTTATAAATAGACTTTATGATAGAAGCGATAATGCTTATAAAACTGAAATTTTACCGCAAATTAACCATTCAAATTTAAATAAAGACGAAAAATATGCTAGATTAAAAGTTTATGAAGCTCTCAAAAAATCAACCGATGTTTTTGAAAATAGCTTTGCTTTTAACACGCTTATAGCAGCTTGTATGGAGGCTTTAAACGGTTTGAACGCTCAAAATAATAAAGATATATGGACCGAGGGTTACTTTATTATTTTAAATTTACTTGAGCCTATTATTCCTCATGCTTGCCATGAGCTTAGTAATGAGCTGTTTGGTCTTAAAAATTTCACGAAATTAAGTTTAAAAGATGAAGTTTTTGTAAAAGATAGCTTAAATTTAGCCATAACAGTAAATGGCAAACGTCGCTCGGAAATAGAAGTGTCTGCCTTTGAAAGCGATGATAAAATTTTAGAGATAGCTAAACAAGAGGTTTCTAAATGGATAGAAGGTAAAGAGATATTAAAAGAAATATATGTGCCTAATAAGCTTGTAAATTTAGTTATAAAGGGCTAGAATGAAGACGCTTTTAAATTTGATAGTCGTTCTGTTTTTTCTAGGATGTGGTTATAAACCAGTTTCTGTTATAACTGCAAATGTTTTAGATGAGTCGGTTTGGGTAGACGTGATAATGAGTAAAACAGATCCTGAAAATACGGTTGCTATCAAAGACAGCGTAAGAGAAGCTATGATAAAAAGGCTAGGTAGAAATTTAACTACAAAAGAAGAAGCCAATAGCATTATTATAGCCAGTATAAAATCACTTACTTTTAATGCTATTTTATATGATCAATTTGGTTATGTTACTGCTTATAAAACAAATTTGATTGTTGATTATAAAGTGAAATTAAAAAACGGAGATATCAAATACATAACTACAAGCGGAGACTATGATTTTAGGATTACAAAACGTATAAATAATACTAGATTTACAGATAGCGTTATAAGTGACAAGGATAGATTTGAGGCGATCAAAAATGCATCTTTACAGTCGTTTGACGAGTTTATTTCTAGGTTAGCTATTGAAGGTTTAAGAGATGGCAAGTATAGTAAGTGAAGTTATAAAAGATGTTATTTTAGAGGCAAATTCAAAAAAGATAGTTCTAACTCCAGATAATTATCATATGCTTTTTTGTGAAGCAGCTAGAAGAAGAGGCGTATCGGTAGAAGACTGCAAAAAACTAGAAAAATATATTTCAAAGCTTGATAAAATGTATCAAGATGAGCTAAAAAAGATGAATGTGAGAAATTTAGACGAGCTTTTTGCATTTATTAGTTCACGATTAAATCGTATAAATCCAAGCGATTTTACTAAACTTACTCAAGCTTTTACTCTGCTTACAAAGCGTATTTTACAGAGTATAAGCTTACTTCATAACAAGCAAGCAAGAAACCTGGCAAATATAAGCGTACAGACTATTGATAAAAAAATTAGCATAGAAAATATCAATATTATAAAAGATAAGTGGTTTAACTTTTTAAGCGACTATAATGATGATTATCTAAAAAAACTAGAACAGTACGGTATAAAAAATAGCGATGACTTAGAAGGTATTGTAAGCAAACTTTTAAATGCTAAATTTACTCCAAGCAGTGAAGATAAGGATTACACAAAACTTGCCGAGCTTATGATAGCTGCTTTAGTACCGTCGATAGCTTCTAGTATGAACGATGAATTAGCAGCTATAAGCGATGAGATAAGAGCCAAACCGGAGCTTTTGCAAAGCGATGGAATGCAAAGCGATATTAAAAAATTTATTTTGAAAAGAGTTGATTTAGATAAAAGCGAAGTAAAGCAAAAGATCGTTATTTTAGATAGAATTTTAGATGATATCAATGAGCAAATAAAGTATTTTATATCAAGAGTTGCTCAAAATGAAAACGGTATAAGCAGTATAAAAACGGATTTAGATAATATAAGGTCTAATGATGATTATATTGTTGTTAAAGAGAAGCTTTTGCATGTATCTAATTCGCTTGAGTTTGAGATAAAAGATTTTTTAGCTAAACTTATAGAGGATAAAAAAACTATTTCTAACCTAAAAGCTAGAGTAAAAGAGTTAGAAGATATGCTTTTGCAAGCAAAAGAAGAGATAAGCAGCGATTATCTTACAAACGTAGGAACAAAAAGAGCTTTTGAAATCGAATTGGCTAATATAGAAGATGTATATAAAAGATATAAAATAGACTACTCTATATGCTTTTTCGACATAGATCATTTTAAGATAGTAAATGATAATTATGGTCATGAAGCAGGTGATACTATCTTATCTACTGTCGGCAAAATACTCAAAAAACAGTCAAGAGATATTGATTTTGTAGGTAGATACGGAGGAGAAGAGTTTGTTGTTATTATGCCAGAAACATCAAAAGACAATGCGATTTTGTTTGCAAAAAATATCTTATCAAATATATCGAATTTTAAATTTTTATATAGAGGTGAAGATATAGACATAACAATTAGTTGCGGAGTGGCTTCAAGAAAAGATAGTAAAAGCGACAGAGATACTCTTGAAAGAGCAGATTCTCACCTATATGAAGCTAAAAATAGTGGTAGAAATTGCGTAAGGCCAAGTGTTTAATGAGACTAAACGATTTTTTAAGTACAAAACCGATGTATTATGATCAGATTGATTATACTAGATTTCCTAGAGCTTATGCTTGTATAAAACATAGATTAAGCCTGCCAAAAGTAGTGCATGTAGTAGGCACAAACGGCAAAGGAAGTACCGGAAGATTTTTAGCGCAAATTTTAAAATCAAGCGGTAAAAAAGTTGGTCATTACACAAGTCCTCATATATTTAAATTTAATGAAAGATTTTGGATAGATGGCAAAGACGTTAGTGACGATGAGCTTGAAAAAGCGCACAAACAACTTCTTATATATTTTGATGAATATCAAAAAACTACTAAATTCGGTGAAAATTTTATAGAAACTTTAAGCTATTTTGAATGGGCAACTCTGTTAGGGGCTGTTTTATTTCGCGATCTTGATGAAGTTGTGCTTGAAGCTGGAATGGGTGGAGAGTTTGATGCTACAAATGTTTTTCCTAAAAAACTTAGTATATTTACCCCAGTTGCGCTTGATCACGCCCATATGCTTGGAGATAGCTTAGAAGATATTGCTACAACAAAGCTAAATTCTATGGATAAGTTCGCTGTTATTTGCAGTGATTTTTCTCTCATGGATCTTGCAAAGAATATCGCAAAGAAACGCGGTTGCAATATTTTGATTGCTCCAAAAGAGATTAGCAGTGAGACTACTCGGTACGCTTTTAAATTTAAATTACCTAGTTTTTTAGTAGACAATCTTAATTTAGCCGTATTTAGCGCAAAAGAGCTTGGAATAAAAAATATAGATGAAATAGTTTCTCATTTAGATAAATTGAGCCTTAGAGGACGTTTAGAGAAAGTAGCAAAAAACATAACGATAGATGTTGGACATAATGCTCACGCGGCAAAAGAGATAGCAAAAAACTTTACTAATAAAGTATACCTTATATATAATGCATTTGATGATAAAGATATAAAAGCTGTTTTAAATGAGTTAAAGCATATTGTTTCTAAAATTTTAATATACGAATATGACAGTGATAATAGAAAATTGGCAGGTGAAAAAATATTAACAATCGCAAAAGATTTTGGTATACCATGCGATAAATTTTCAAATTTAGAAGACGATAAAGACTACCTTGTATTTGGCTCATTTGTGCTTGTAGAAAACTTTTTAAAGGATACAGTTGAAAAATAAATTTTTAATTACTATCACAGATATAAACGGCTCAAAAAACTATCTTTTACATCAATTAATCAAGAAAATCGTTATTTACGTTGTTATTTTTACATTTTGTAGTTTTATTTTGGGGGTATTTTATATCACTTATCTTGAAAATAAAACTAGTGCATTAAAAGATAAAAGGGATGAGCTTTTAAAGGTAAAAAATGAGTTATTTATAGAAAATGAAAAGATGCAAAAAAAGATAAAAGCTAGCAGTGAAGAGTTTGCTTCTATAGAAGATAAGATAGCGGCTCTTGAAGAGCAGTTAGGTCTTAATACCGATAATAACACAACGATAGATGAGAGATTAGAAAATATAGAGCTTACTGGATTTCAACAACAGATTATTTTTTCTATGATACCGAACGGAGATGTCATAAAACATAATGGTGTGAGTGCTACGTTTGGTTGGAGAACTCATCCTATACTACATAGAAAGCAGTTTCATCCAGGAGTTGATCTAAGAGCTCCTGTGGGTACGCCTATATATGCTCCGGCCGACGGTGTTGTTGAGTTTGCCGGATATAATGCTACAAATGGATTTGGTTATGTTGTTATAATAGAACACAATTTTGGTTTTAAAAGTCGCTTTGCCCATATGAGCAGAAAAGACGTAGTAAAAGAAGGAGAGTTTATAAAAAAAGGAACTCTTATAGGATATAGCGGAAACACTGGACTTAGCACCGGACCTCATTTACATTATGAGATTAGATTTATCCAACGTCCTTTAGATCCTATAAATTTTATAAAATGGAATAGTAAAAATTATGAAGAAATCTTTAAGAAGGAGCAAAGAGTATCATGGCAGTCTTTAGTAAGAACCCTAGCAGATTTAACGCCCAAACAACAATAATTTCAGAAGGTGCTTATATACAAGGTGAGCTTACCTTAAAATCTATGTTGTATGTAGATGGTAAAGTTGATGGAGCTATAAGAAGCGATAATACAGTAGTTATAGGTAAAAACGGTAATATCAAAGGTGTGATTTTTGCACAAAAAGTTGTTATTAACGGTATTTTTGAAGGTAATATAGATGCTGAATTCGTAGATATTTTAAATGGTAGCTTTGTATCAGGAGATATATTAGCGGCAAATTTAAGCATAGAAAGCGGTGCTAAATTCAACGGAAAAAGCAGTACGAAAAATGTAGTTAAAAGTTTAGAAAATTTAGAGATTATAGATGCTGAGGCTAGTAGTGCAAGCAAGGATTTATGAGTTTTTTAAATTTAATAAAAATATATACGATATCTTAGTAACAAATGACGATAAAGAGGCAAGAGAAGCTTATGATAGTGCTTCTTACGCCGGACTCACTTGTTTTGTTTTACCGGATTTTAGAGCTATACAAGGTGATGATTTAAGAGCTTTTAATGCAGAACTTTTAGAAATAAGTAAAGTTCTAACTGAATTTTATAAAAGTGATTCAAAAAATAAGCTGCTTATATCTCCTATTCGTACGCTTTTAAATAAACTTCCAACTAGCTCAAATTTAAAAACCAAAACTATAAGTTACGCAGATACGTTAAATCTAACTGAGTTTAAAGAAGAAATGCTCGGTTTCGGATATAATTTCGTAGATATCGTAGAAGGCAGAGGCGAAATAAGAATAAGCGGCGAAATTATCGATATATTTAGCGTCTCAGAAGATAAGCCAATTAGAATTTTGCTAGATATAGATACTGTTTGTAGTATAAGATACTTTGATCTTGATACTCAAAAATCAGACAAAAACGAGCTTACTTCAGTTATTATAACTCCGTTTTTGGCTTCATTAAATAGTGATGAATTAAAAGATGTAAATGATAAATTAGAAAATATCGATTCAAATGCTTTGATAAAAGATATCAACTCATTTGGTTTTTGGGTTATAGACGGATTTAGCGATTATTTTGAGAGTTTTAAAACTGTTTTGGCAATGCAAATAGACATAGATGATATCGTTTCTAATAGAGATCTAAGTTTTTTAAAAGCTGTTCCTATTTTACCAGAACCAAAAATTTATAAAGATTTAGAAGTTAGTGTAAATAGTGATCTTATCAAATTTCACGGCAGTAAAAAAATTCAAATTTTGAGCTCAAACGAGAGTAGTTTTAATGCTTTAAATTTAGAAAATAGTTCAAACGTAGAGCTTGTCATAAGCAATCTGATATTAAATATAGCTAGTAAAGACGAATTGATACTATCTTTAAATAAAAGAGTTAAAAAACAAAGAGTTAAAAAAGCAAGTTTAGTTATAGATGAATTGAAAACCGGTGATTTTGTCGTACATAGTGATTATGGTATAGGTAAATTTTTAGGACTTGAGCTTATCACGGTTTTAGGTAGTAAAAAAGAGTTTGTAGTTATCGCTTATCAAAATAACGATAAACTTCTTTTGCCGGTTGAACATCTAAATATGATAGATCGTTATATAGCAGGAAGCGGCGCCGTAGTTAGCGTAGATAGGCTCGGCAAGGCTAGTTTCGCGAAAATCAAAGAAAAAGTTAGAGAAAAGCTATTTATTATAGCTAATAAAATCATAGCTCTAGCTGCAAAAAGAGAGTTGATAGAAGGTATAAGATTAAACGCGGATAGTCAGTATGCTAAGTTTAAATCCAGCGCCGGATTTATATACACGGATGACCAAGAAAAAGCAGTAAATGATATACAAAATCATCTAAAGAGCGGACGAGTTATGGATATGCTTTTAAGCGGCGATGTAGGTTTTGGTAAAACCGAAGTTGCTATGAACGCCATATTTTTATGCGTAAAAAGCGGCTATCAGGCTCTATTTTTTGTACCAACTACTTTGCTTAGCTCTCAGCATTTCAAAAGTTTAAAAGAGCGTTTTGATAAATTTAACATAGATGTACGCAGACTAGATAGATTTACTAGCACAAAAGAAAAATCAAATATTATAAAAAATTTAAATGATGCAAAACCGATGGTTGTCATCGGCACTCATTCTCTTTTATCTTTAAAAGCGGCGAATTTGGGACTTATAATTATAGACGAAGAGCATAAATTCGGTGTTAAACAAAAAGAAAAACTAAAAGAGATAAGCGAACACTCTCATATACTTTCTATGTCGGCTACTCCTATTCCAAGAAGTTTAAATATGGCTTTAAGTAAAGTTAAAAGTTATAGCACTCTTTTAACGCCGCCGCTTGATAGAATGGATGTAAGAACATTTGTCAAGGAGTGGGATGAGAAGCTTATAAAAGAGGTTATATTAAGAGAGATTAGAAGAGGAGGTCAGATATTTTACGTGCATAATTTAATATCTGATATGCCAAGTATGGAGCGAGAATTAAAAGCTTTGATACCGAATTTAAAAGTTTTAACGCTTCATAGTAAGATAGACGCAAAAACTACCGAAGATGAGATGATGAAATTTGCAAATAAAGAGTATGATCTGCTTCTTTGCACAAGTATCATAGAGAGCGGTATTCATTTGCCAAATGCTAATACTATTATAATCGATGACGCAAATAAATTTGGGATTGCGGATTTGCATCAGTTAAGAGGAAGAGTCGGTAGGAGCAATAAACAAGGCTATTGCTACTTTTTGGTCGGCGATAAAAATGAGCTTAGTAGTGAAGCCGTAAAAAGGCTTATTGCTCTTGAAAGTAATTCGTTTTTGGGCTCCGGAGCACTTCTTGCTTATCATGATTTAGAAATTAGAGGTGGCGGGAATTTGCTCGGAGAGGCTCAAAGCGGTCATATAGAAGCTATCGGATATACGCTTTATCTAAAAATGCTTGAAGATGAGATAAACTTGCTTTTAAATCATCAAACAAAAGAGATGACTCAAATAGATATAAAACTTAGCGTAAATGCATTTTTAAATACTGATCTCATAAATGAAGATAGAATCAGGCTTGAACTATACAGACGTCTTAGCAAATGCCAAAATGTAAGTGAAGTTTATGAGCTAGGAGCAGAAATTGAAGATAGATTTGGCAAACTTGATGCTTACACTAAGCAATTTTTAGATATTATAGTCATAAAGATTTTGGCCTGCGAACAAGGGTTTAAATCTGTGAGTAATTATGAACAAAATATAAGCTTAACTAAAATTGACGATACGAAGGTTATTTTAAAGTCAAGGAGTAAAGATGATGATGACGTACTTGCACAAACTCTGGCATATTTAAGAAAGAATTCATCATGACTATAGGGAATTCTCTTTCTACTATCAGCCCATATGGCGATTACGGTATTAAAAATAGCGATAGTAAAGAAGATACTCTAAAAACTAGTCAAAATAGTGAAGATAAAAATAACAATAGCAAAAAAGATGAAAAAAACGTAACTCAGCTAAGTGATAAAGAGAAGCTTCAAGTAGCTAAGTTGCAAAAAAGAGATGCAGAAGTAAGAACTCACGAAGCAGCCCATATGGCAACAGGTGCCGGACTAACTAGCGGGACTAACTATACTTATCAAAGAGGTCCTGACTCTAAAATGTATGCTATAGGCGGTGAAGTTGGGATAGATACTAGTCCTGGCAGTACTCCAGAAGAAACTATCCAAAAAGCTCAGCAGATAAAACGTGCCGCTCTAGCTCCATCGAGTCCTAGTCCAGCAGATCTCAAGATAGCGGCAAATACGGCTAGCATGGAAGTTTCAGCAAAAGCTCAGATGCAACAAGAACAACAAGATGATAGTAAGGGCGAAGATAATAACTCCGCCTTACCCAACTCAACTAATAAAAATAACACCAAAAATCCATATAGACAAGATACATATATCCCAAGTACTATCGGGCTGTTTTAAATTTAAAGCAAAGGAGATATTTTGAAGATAGACTGGAAAAAGACCAAAGCCGCCACTTTAAGAGACGGAAAATTAAAACCTATAAAAGATATATTGATCAGTGATTTAGACGAGCTTGTAAGCATAGATAGACAAAAAGACGAGCTGATCAGAAATACCTTAAATTTTATAAACGATAAAGGTGCTAACCACGCTCTTTTATGGGGTGAAATGGGTTGCGGAAAATCAAGCCTTGTTAGGGCTGTATTTTGTAAATTTATAGATAGAAATTTAAGGTTGATAGAGATAAGCAAGTTTGAACTCGTAAATTTATATAAGGTTTTAGATAAGATAAGAGATAAAAAACGTTTTAAATTTATAATATTTTGCGATGATTTTAGCTTTGAAGCTAGCGATAAAACTCTAGGCGAGCTTAAAAAATTGCTTGAAGGAAGCATTCAAGCTCCACCAAAAAATGCGATTTTTTATGCTACAAGCAACAGAAAACACATTGTAAAAAGCGAAAAAAATCACGAAAATTATATAATAGAAAAAGAGCATAATAGAGAAAGCTTAAGCTTAGCAGATAGATTTGGTCTGCATATAAGCTTTTATGAGATGGAGGTATCTGAGTATCTTGACGTAGTTGATAGCTATTTTAAGGATCTAGATGTAGATAAAGAGTGGTTAAGAAAAGAAGCTCTTATTTACGCTTCATCAAAAGGTGTAAGAAGCGCTAGAAGTGCAAAGCAGTTTTGGTTGTCTGTTAGGAGTGAGTTTGAGAAGTGAAGATCTGTTTTTAGCTCTGGATAAAGAAGTAGCATTTGACTTCAAGGCAAGCCCATTTTGGTGGCCAGAGTTTGGTACGTTTTGGGTCGTCATCGGAGCTATTTTAACTCAAAATACGAAATGGGAAAATGTAGAGAAATCTTTTGTAAATTTAAAAAATGCAGACGTGCAAAGCCTTGAAGATGTGACAAATTTAAGCGAGTCAGGCTTAGCGAATTTAATAAAGCCAAGCGGATTTTATAATACGAAAGCCAAAAGACTAAGTATGCTTTGTAAAAATATTTTGGATAAATTCGGCTCATTTGAAGAGTTTGCAAAAAATGCCAGCAGAAAGTGGCTGATCTCTCAAAAAGGTTTGGGTTTTGAGAGCGTTGATAGTATACTTTGTTATGCTTGTTCGCGTGACATCATGGTGGTGGATAAATACACGCTTAGGATATTTGAGTTTTTGGATTTTACTTTTGAGAGTTACGATGAAGCTAGACAGTGGCTAGAAGATATCGATAGAAACGCTGTTTATAAAGCAATATGCCTAGTAAGCGACAATGAGCTTTTTGCTCGTTATCACGGGCTTATAGTCGAGTTTTGTAAAGCTCATTTTAAAAGTGGAAAATTTGATGATAAGGCGACTTTGCTTTTAAGAAGTATCGATTAACATTCTTTTAACAAAGTTTTATTATTATTTCATAAATTAAGTAAAAGGAATTAAAATGAAAAAAATATTAATATCTTTAGCAGTTGTTGTTGCTGCTTTTGCAAATAGCAACAATACTAACGGAGGATTTAGCGATACTCAGATCAATAAACCTGCAAATCAGTACCGTGGTGGTTATACAGGAGGCGCTTATGGCGTAACTACGGTATCGGCTGCTCTTAGTGCTAGAGATGATACTTTAGTGAATTTAACAGGAAAACTTACAAGACAAGTTCAGCACGATAAGTATGAATTTACAGATGGAAAAGATACTATCATAGTTGAGATAGACGATGATGACTGGCGTGGATTGGTTGTAGGTCCTAATGATACTGTTTCGATCTATGGCAAAGTCGATAGTGATATGTTCAAAAAAAATGAAATAGATGTAAAAACTATTACAAAAGTTAATCAATAATTTGAAATTTAGATATATATAATTTTAAAAATAGTTTAAGCTTAAAATTATCTGCTTAAACTATTTTAAATGCTTCCAAATGCCGATATTTTTATAATTCTTTTACCTTTTTTTAGCTACAATTTTTTAAATTTACTTCAAAAGAGATCTATGCAGCGCATTCTAAATAGTATGAAAAATATAGCCGTTATAGGATTTAGTCCAGAACCTGCCAAAGCCAGCAATATGGTTGGTCATTATCTTATAAAGCAGGGTTTTAATGTATATCCGGTGTATCCAAAAGAGGGCGAAATTTATGGCAGAAAAATATACAAAAGTTTAAGAGATATAAACGATCCTATAGACACTGTTGTAATGTTTAGGAAGAGCGAGTTTGCTTCTAGTTTGCTTGATGAAGCCTATGATATAGGAGCGAAAAATCTCTGGTTTCAGCTTGGTATTGAAAATGATGAAGTTATGGCTAAAGCTGAGATTCTAGGTATAAATTTCATTCAAAATGCATGCATTATGGTCGAACACAAAAAGGAAAACAATGGTAAGCTTAAATAAAATAATTCAAGCAAAAAGAACAGTTGACGGATTTATTTCTAAAACCCCATTTGCTTTAGCTCCTCGTCTTAGCAAAATAAGCGGAGCCGATATTTATCTAAAAAAAGAAAATTTACAGATAACAGGGGCTTACAAAGTTAGAGGAGCATTTAATAAAATTGCTAATTTAAGTGATGACTCCAAAAAGTGCGGAGTAGTAGCGGCGAGTGCCGGAAATCACGCTCAAGGAGTAGCTATCAGTGCAAGACATTTTGGCGTTAGAGCAGTTATAATTATGCCTGAAGCGGCTCCGCTTTCAAAGGTATCTGGCACAAAATCTTTGGGTGCTGAGGTCATTTTAAGCGGTGATAACTTTGATGAAGCTTATGAATTTGCTCTAAAATATGCAAAAGATAACTCTATGACTTTTGTTCATCCATTCGATGATGAATTGGTTCAAGCAGGACAAGGAACGATCGCTTTAGAAATGCTTGATGAAGTGGCGGATTTAGACTATATAGTAGCTCCTGTTGGTGGAGGTGGACTGATAAGCGGCGTGGCAAGCTGCGCTAAACAGATAAATCCAAATATAAAAATTATCGGCGTAAGCGCAAAAGGCGCTCCTGCTATGTTTGATAGTTTTAAAGATAAAAAACAGCATAATTCAAAATCGGTTAGAACCATAGCTGATGGTATCGCCGTACGTGATGCTAGTCCTATAACTTTGGCAAATATCATCGAGAGCGTCGATGAGATGGTTCAAGTAGGAGATGATGAGATAGCAAACGCCATACTATATCTTTTGGAGCAGCAAAAGATAGTTGTTGAAGGTGCAGGAGCTGTATCTGTTGCGGCTTTGCTGGAAAATAAGTTTAAATTTAAAAAAGGTGCTAAAATAGGAGCCATCTTAAGCGGTGGAAATATCGATGTACAAATGCTAAACGTTATCATCGAAAAAGGTCTTATAAGAAGCTGTAGAAAGATGATCATAAACGTTACTTTGATCGATAAACCGGGCGCACTTATGGGACTTACAGATGTTCTTAGAAGCTCCGGAGCAAATATCGTAAAAATAGACTACGATAGATTTTCAACAAAGCTAAGTTACGGTGACGCATCCATAACCATCACGCTTGAGACTAAAGGTAAGGATCATCAAGAAAAAGTAGCTTACGCTTTAAAATCAGCAGGATACGAATTTACTCAAGAATTCTAATACTAAAAATTAGCTTGGATTATCAAAATCTAAGCTAAAATGTAGATATTTAAACAACTTTTATAATTACTAACTAAAAAAAATTAAAATTATTCTCAGATATTAGGTAGCAATGTGTAAAAATGAAACACAATAATAAGAATATTGCAGAATAAAATATAAATTCATACTTCATTTTTTAAATTTTTTAAATTTATTTATTAAAGCAAATTAAGATTATTTTACAAATATCTTAATTTAGGAAAAATAATATGAGATTAAGTACAAATAAATTATTTCGTTTATCGTTAAGTTTAACACTTATTAACGTGTTATTTCCTTGTTTGCTAGTTTCAGCGGATTTAAGACAAAGAAATATTATTATTTCAAAATCTAAAAATACGGCATTATCTAGCAATAATACCGATGTGATTAATATTAATAATCCGAGTCAAAATGGAATTTCGCATAATCAATTTGATGCCTTTGACATTCACAAAGGCGTTATTTTCAATAATAGTCTAGAAGACGGAATTTCAAAAATTGGCGGTGCGATTGAAAAAAATCCTAATTTAACAAAAAATGCTAGTGTTATAGTGAGCGAGATTACAAGTAAACAAGCTTCACAAATTAATGGAATTTTAGAAGTTTTTGGAAAAAAAGCTAATTTAGTATTTGCAAATGAAAACGGTTTTAGCGTTAATGGAGCAGCTTTTTTAAATACCGAAGGTGTAACGCTTAGCACAGGTAAGTTTAATGATAATTTTCTTAATATCGATAGTGATGCGAGAATTAAAATAGGTAACAGTGGCATTATCGTTGATGGAGATTACTTTAATGTAATTAGCCGCGGTATAGATATCGCCGGCAGTATTGCTCATTATGAAAAAGGTAAAAATTTATCTAATATTAATTTTATTGCCGGACTTAATACAGTAGATTTAAATAATCCAAATTCACCTAAAATAAGTGCTAAATTAACCACACAAAAAGATAAAAAAATTGATTATGGAATCGATGGAAAGTATCTTGGTTCTATGTATGCAAATAAAGTTACTTTAATTAGCACCGAAGAAGGAGTCGGTGTAAGGCATAGCGGGGTTGTGAGGAGTATTAAGGATGTTATAGTTAAAGCTAAAGATAAGGTTGAGTTTCAAGCTTTAGGCGTAAATAGAAACGGAAGTATCAGCATAGAAGCAAAAGAAATTCAAAGCTCTTTAATCAATGCAGACAACATAAGTTTAAAAGCAGAAGGAAAAATTACCAATAAAGGACTTTACAGAGGTAATGAGATAACCGTTAATTCTAATTCTTTTGAAAATGCTAAAACAGTAGATATAAGTAAAGAAACAAAAGATATTTTTAA
This sequence comes from Campylobacter sp. TJR-1, assembly GCF_032840035.1. NCBI lineage: Bacteria > Pseudomonadati > Campylobacterota > Epsilonproteobacteria > Campylobacterales > Campylobacteraceae > Campylobacter > Campylobacter sp. TJR-1. The sequence continues at coordinate 73,983 of NZ_JAWIZX010000003.1, forward strand.
AACAAATCAAAAAAAATCTCAAATTTATGCCGGTACTATCTCGGTAAACGCTACAGATAAAATTGACAATTTCGGTTCTATCAATGTTTTAAATGATATAGTATTAAATACAAATTCCTTAAACAATAAAGGAGAAATATCAGCCAATAATAATATTGATTTAGTACTTAGCGCTTTTGATAACGGCGGTAAAATCATAAGTCAAAATAATATCACGTTAGAAGCAAATGATGATTTGGATCTTAATGCTCGAACATTACATGCAAAAAATTTACTTGATATTTCAAGTAACGAAAATTTGCGTGTAAATTCAAAACTTGAAAATTTAGGTTCGATTCAACTAAATGCACGAAATATTTATATTAATGCTTTGGTTGCAAGCGGGAAAGATTTGGTTTTACATTCGCGTGGAAGTATTGAAAATAATGGTTATTTGTATTCTGTTAAAAATACTACTTTGAATGCATTGATCGTTATGAATGATTCAATGATTGATAGTTTGCAAGATTTAAGTATTAACTCAAAATATGTGAATAATAACTCTTTGATATATGCAAGTAGAGATATCAATATAGAAGCGCAAACTTTAAATAACATAGCGCAAATGATAGGTTCGCTTACATATTTTACTGATAATACAAGAGGATTTGGCTGGGCAAATTACGGCGATACTGCATTTAAACGATGGAATATGGAAGCTAGAGTTAATAATATATTAAAATATATCAATTCATTAGATAGTAAACAAGGTATAATTCAGTCAAGTAAAAATATTAATATAAATACTATTTCGCGAGATAGAAATAGGCGAATTTATAATGAAGGGAAGATACTAGCTAAAAATAATATATCAACTTTCGGAAAAATTAACAATGTAACTTTAAGTAAAGATATAACCATGAGAGAAGTTTTTTCTAAAATAAAAGTTGGTGGATTTTTTGCTAGAGAGTATCTTGGTAGTTGGAATACAAATTCAACCCATTATTTCACTAGAGGAGAAAGCTTACTTGATGCTTTAAGATATTTTTCAAGCAATGCGGCAAAAAACCATCAAAGAGAATCTGCTTGGAACGCTCTTAAAGATGCGGCAAGAAAAAATAAGACGCTTAGACAGTATTTTTCTTTATTATTAGGCAGTAATTACGCTTCTCAAAGATTTGTTCCAAATCAGAATAGTTGGAATCTTAATGCAAAAATGATTTTTAAAGCAAAATCACAAGCTCAAATAGCATCTAATGGTAGATTAAACATAGTTTCTAGCAGCATAACGCAAGGATTATCAAGTTCTTTAAATAGAGATTTTGCTTTGATAGAATCTAACGTAAAAAAAGCGGTTAATAGTAGAGATTTAATTTTAAGTTCTATCCCAGATATCGTTAATTCGCGCTTATTTACTATTAATATTCACAAAGATGACGTTGTTTCAAACGATAGGGGCGGTCTTGTCGGCAAAGCCGCAGTAAGTATCGATACAGGCTCATTAAGTTCATCTTTAAGTGGTATTTCTTCAGAAGGACAAGTTAATATAAATGCTAGCGATGAGGCTAATTTTATTAGTTCTCAGCTAGATGGAAGCGAAGTAAATATAAACGCAAATAGAGCGAATATAAGTACCGCTTTAGCTACTAATGAAGAAGGAACTAGTACTTCTGTATCTAAAACTGAGATTAAAGGACAAAATTCCGTAACTATTAACACAAACGATGATTTAAATATCCAAAATAGCGATATAACTGCTAGCGCTCAAAATTCGCAGATAAATTTAAACTCTCAAGACGGTGATGTGAATATTAAAAATGATTATTCAACTTCATCTTCATTTACTCAAGAACAGACAGGCGATAATGTTTCTACAAGTTCTACACAAAGCAATACTGTTTTAAGCTCAAATATAAGTGCGGATAATTTAAGCATTAGCGCAAAAAAAGATGCTAATATAGTATCTAGTAATATAAGCTCTACTTCGCAGCAAGGGTCTATTGATATAAATGCACAAAATGTTAATATCGCAGATGCTCAAGAAAATACGAAAATACAAAACGAGGAATATAGTAGAAGCTCAACGGAAATAAACCATAAAAGTACTAGTTTGACTACTTCAACTTCGCAAGGTAGTTCTTTAACCTCACAAAATAATATTAATATCAATGCAAGTAATGATGTGAAAATAACAGGTTCTAATATTCAAGCACAAAATTCTGCTAATTTAAATGCTAAAAATATTAGCGTAAATAGTGGAGCGACTAAAATTTCAAGTTCGTCTCAAGCTTCAAATACTCAAATTGCCGGCTTTAGACAAACTACCCAAAATGTAGAAAGTTCTGTGGTTGCTTCATCAAGTATTAGTGCAAATAACGAGGTTAATTTAAATGCTAAAGACAAAGTAGATATCAAAGGTAGCAATCTCAAAGGTGAAGAAACAAATGTTAACGGTAATGAAGTAAATTTTATTGCCGCACAAAATCAAACACACACGCAAACTAATTCTCTTGGCGTAGGAATTTTTGCTAATGCGAATTTAGAATTAGGCGGTCAAGGTATAAGCGCAAATTATAGTCATGCTGGGCAAATTGCTAATACTAAAAAATTAGATAGTGAAAGTAGCATTACTCAAGGCGGATTGAGATCTGATCTTTTTGGAGCTGGAGAAGTCGGAGTTGAATTGATATCAACACAAAAAACTACCAACGAAGTTACTAACGTTTCAAGTAGATTAGAAGGTTCAAATATTAATGTAAATTCAAATAATACTTTAGATATAGGTGGAGCAAATTTGAAGGCAAATAAAGATATTAATCTTAAAGGCGGAGAAATCAAAAGCACCAAATACGCAGATACAAAAACACACAGTAGCACCGGTTTTAGTCTTAGTGTTAAAGAAAAATTGGAATCTTTGAGTCCTATCGCTTCTTTTGCTAATCAAGTATCGCAAAATTTACACTCTGAGCAAAAAGGCTTAAAACCAAATCCAGGTATCATTGCGGCACAAATTTCAGCAAGTACGGTTAATATGTTGAGTAATAATCTTGTTACTGGAAATTCCAACCAAACCATAGGTTTTAAATTCAATCAAAGTCAAAGTTCTAGTTCAAATGAAAATATCACGCAGATTACTGCGGGAGAAAATTTAAATATTTCGAGCACTAAAGGAAATATTACTTTAAATGGAACTAATGCAAATGCAAATAATATTAGTATAAATTCAAAAAAGGATTTGATTGTAAATGCTGCAAAGTCTAAAGCTAGTTCTTCAAATATACAATTTGAGGCAACAATTACCAATAGACAAACCGCAGGTTACCATATTATAGATGGCGGAGTTGCGGGTAACGCGGTAGAATTTTTTACTAACGGTTCGTATTCTAGAACCGACGAATCTAAATTTAGCAATACCACTCTTAATGCAAATAATGATGTAAGCATTAAAACTAAAAATAACACAGTTCTTAACGGAGCTAATGTAAATGCCAATAACGTAAATTTAGATATAGGTAAAAATTTAGAAATCAATTCTCTAGTCGATACTTCAAATTCTGAAAAATACGGCGGAACTTTAAGCGGAACGATAACTGGAGCATTATCAAGCAATCATATTGCTACAGGAAGCGTTTCTGGTATGGTAGGTTTTGGATATAATAAATCAAATAAGGCTGAAGTTTCAACTCAAAGCGGATTTAATGCTAAAAATGAAATTAACGGCGGTGTAGGCGAAAGTTTGAGCTTAAAAGCCGGAATTTTAAATTCAAAAGTAGGTTCCGGAAATTTAGAAGTTGCAAGAAAAGTTTTAGAATCTGATGTAAAAACTTATGAAAAAAGCGATGGTGCCACTGTAAGAATAAATGGCGGAACAAATACAAGTTTTGGCGCAGTAGTTGATATCGAAGATCATATCAACAAAACAGGTAGTGCAAACTCAGCTAGCAATATTAATATAAATGGAAATAAAAATAATATTATTAGCACTGATACTCAAAATACTCAAAGTTCTACAGATAGTTCTTGGGCAGGGGGAACCGTTAATTTTAGCACTTCAGTAACGAAAGTTAAAGATGCGGTCAATCATATTAGGGGAATGAATTCTAATCCTACATCAAGTACGAATACAATGCATGTTAATGAAATCACTGAAACAACGAGGTTTTAATTGAAAATTATGAAAATAATATTTTTACTTTTGAGTTTTCTCTGTTTTTTAAAAGCAGAGAACTCTGCAAGTATATTTGATTTGCTCGATAAAAAAGAACAGCAATTTTACATAGAAAAAGAATTTGATAATTTAGAAAAAAATCAAAAACAAGAGCGAATTTTGCCCTTAGATAGAGATGAAATCAAGATCGAAACATATATCTTTAAAAAGATTGAATTTAAAAATAAAGATAATTTGACCGCTAAAACCGATAAGCTTTTGCAAAAATATTTAAATACTCCATTAAATTTTAATGATATTTATAATATTGTTAAAGAACTTACAAATTTTATTTTTTCTAAAGGATATTCTACTTCGGCTATAGATATTGAAAAAATAGATAAAGAAAATCAAATTCTTATACTTGATATAAAATACGGATTTGTAGGAGAAGTGTATTTAAATGAGAATAATAATACAACAAGGCTTGATTTTGGTATGCCTTTAAAAAATGGGGATAAATTTAATATTTTTGATTTAGATACCGGTATAGAAAATTTAAGCAATGGCGCAAGCAATGTAAAAGCTTTGATAAAAGCAAGCAAGGAATACGGCTATTCGGATATTTTTGTCACAAGCGACGCCAAGCCTTTTGATTTTATGATTGATTCTGATAATAGTGGTGATAAATCTACAGGCAAGACCGGTATTCATCTAACTTATAATAATCCTTTAAATATCAATGATTCTATACGTTTTAGTTTTATCAAAGGTTTATTAAAAGATATGCGAAATGAAAGTGAAGATATTTACGGTGTTAATTATACTTTGCCTGTACAAAGTTATCAGTTAAATTACTCCTTGCAATATAGTGATAATAAAGATTTAATTGAAGGTTATAATTCTAACTTTACTAGAAAAAGTACGAATTCAAGACATAAAGCTACACTCAGAAAAATTCTTCATCGTAGCAGTAATGATAAATTTTCAGTATATGTTAATTTTGATATCAAGGAAAATACGAATAAGATTGATGATATATTTTTAGAAATTTCAAGCGGAAAACACTCAAGCATAGCAAGCGGAATAGAATACCTAACTACTGCTATCGGTGGATTTTTGTTTTTAAATTTAGAATACCAAAAAGGAGTACCGTTTTTTGGCGGAAAAAAAGATGTTAAAGATTCTTTATATAAAGTAGAATTTAACAAGATCAATGCTAACTTGACTTACCAAAAGAATTTCTATCTCAATGATAATTTAGTTCTTTTATATAAAAGCAGTATCGGAGGTAGCTACTCTAATGAACCGCTTTTGTATGCAGATAAATTTTTAATCGGCGATGAATATACCGTTAGAGGCTTTAAAAAAAGTTCAGCAGCGCTTGATTACGGAATATATGACAATAATACTATTTTTTTTCATTTTTTAAACGTGTCAAAATATCTAAGCGCATTAGAACCTTTTATCGGGTTTGATATTGGTTATGGCAGGGATTATCTTTTACCGAATAAAGATTTTTTAGCCGGCGTATCCTTTGGAGCAAGGTATAATCTTGGTAATATATATTTAAGCTTAACTACATCAAAAGCTTTACATAAATCATCTAATATGCCGAGCGAGACTATTCCTATTTATCTTAGAGCTTCTTTATCTTTTTAGCTGATTAAAGTAATGCAGTAATATTTTATTTGCTAAAGTTGTTATATCTATAGTTTTTTTGTAGGTTAGCAAAAACGAATAAATTTATTCCCGCTAACATTTTATAAGCGTTAGTTATAGTATCTATGTTATTTAAATTTGGTAAATTCAATAAAATACCCGTTTTAGATACAATCCATTTGGCGGAGAGGGCATTCTAGTGAGCGGCTTTTGCTCTTTGAAATTTGAGATAAACCTATATAAATTTTCATCACTTTTACATGCTTGCAGAGCATTTGCTACCATTAGTCTTACTTGCGCTCTTAAAAAGCCATTTGCTTTGAAATTTATAATAGTAAGAGTCGGTTTTTGTGTTTTAAATTTAGCGCTGAATTTGGCGTCTTTTGTTTTGTAAATTTGATAAGCTTTTGCGTAAAATATCTCTCTCACTGTTGATTTTTCGCCACTTCCTACTTTATAAAACGGTGTAAAATCATGTTTTCCTATAAATAGTTTTAAAGCTATGTTTAGTCTTTGTATGTTTAAAGTTTTATAGAAATGCACATAGTCTGCTAAAAATACATTTTGCTCATCGTGATATATGATATAGCGATAACTTCTAGCAACGGCGTCATAACGCGGATGAAATTTATCGCTTACTTTTTGTATGTTTTTTATATAAATATATGGTTTCGTATGCTTATTTATCTGATTTTTTAACCGCTCAAATCTTTCGTTCCAAAACTCTCCGCACTCTACACATGAGACTTGAGATATGGCGTGAACTCCTTTATCCGTGCGAGAACTAGATACGACCGGTTTAAAAATTCCAACTCTATTTAAAGCAAAATTAAGACAGTCTTCAACTGCATTTTTATCTGGTTGTGTTTGCGAGCCTTTGAATTTAGAACCGTTGTATGAGTAGGTGAGGGCGATTTTCATCAATATTTCATCAATATTTTTTTACCAAAGGTCAAAGCCGAAAATACAAAACTAACTATAAAAATAATCGGAATAGCATAAATAGGTTGCCTTGCAAATAGCATTATAAAAGCAAAATACGCAAATAAAACACCAAATATTCCAAAATATATTATTCCTTTTTCGTATCTATAAGTAACGATCCCGAAACTAAGAGCAAACATCACTGAAGCCAATGGAAACAGCGCAATAAGTGTATATATACTAAGGTCCTTTGCTCTTTTATCATCGCTGAATGCTTTTAGCCAGTACTCTTTTAAAGAGTATATTTCGTTTTTATTATCTTTTATTAGAGTTCTAATTACCATGTTTTCATAGCTACTGATATTCCATTTGTTATCTCTTATATCATACATTTTCCCTTTTTTAAGGATAAGTTCTAAATTTGAGTTTTGATTTTTTATATCTCCACTTTGTGATGTGATGAGCCTTTCATTTTCGTCTGAAACGTCATACATTACTATATTTTCATATTTTAAACTATCATTATTGTCATTTTGTTTTTCTATAAATACCATCCAGCTTCCAAATTTTTGTCCAAATTCGCTTGGCTTTATATTTAAACTTAGCTTTGTTTTTTTGTATTCTATGAAATTATCGTTTAGATTTTGAGCTATAGGCATAACTATCAATGAGTTTATCAGCATCACTACCGATACAATAAAAGATATAAATATAAAGAAATTAGATATATTTTTTGGATCTTGCCCTAAAGTAAACATTACTATGCTTTCATTTTCTTTTGAAAGTCGAAAAAAACTCATTGCAACAGATACAAAAAATCCTATAGGAATAGTAAATAGAAGTATTTGAGGCAACATAAATAGATAAAGTTTTAAAAGTTCTGAAAAGCTTATCTCTATATAGCTTGTTATTCTTGCTATTTGTATAAAAAATACAATAGACATAATAAGAAATAAAGTTGCGAACAAAGATGCAAAAGTCGACAAAAAACTAGCAAAAAGGTATTTATTTACTTTATTCATTATATCCCCACAAATTTAAGATATATCTCAAGGAGTTGCAAAAATTCTGTTTTAAAAATCAAAATTATGAAAAGAGATAAGCTAAGAGCAGGGATAAACGGCACTTCTTTGTTCTGTTTTTTTAGTAAAATATGTAAAATTATCTGTAAAATTGCAGCTAGAACAATAGCAAAAATTCCAAGACCGATTCCTGCCAAAGCACCTATTATGGCTATTATTATAGTATCGGCATCACCCATAGGCTCTATTATTTCGGCGCTATTTCGATTTATCCAAGCACTTGCTACGCTTTTTACGATAGTAATCGCTCCGGCAAATATCAACGATATCACAAATGGAGAATTTAACAAACTTTCGTCAAATGCAATAGTATTTTCGGTATCGAATGTGCTGAAAATAGCTAAAAAATAAGTTATAATAAGCAGACTCTCAGGTACGGCGCTATATTTAAAATCAATAACGCTAAGAGTAAAAAGCAGAATTAAACAGAGCCCAAGAAGTATCGCGTTTATTAAATTCGAGCTGATATATAGGCTAAACATACCAAGAAGTCCGCAGACAAGTTCTGTGATAGGATAAATAGGCGAAATACTTTCTTTACAAAATGCGCATTTACCTCGTAAAAATATCCAAGAAAATAGCGGAATATTATGTATATAGCTTAATTTATGCTCGCATTTTGGACAGTGGCTAGCTGGGTAGATTATACTCTTTGCAAGAGGCATTCGGTATATCAAAACATTGCAAAACGATCCTATACAAATACTAAATATGAAAAATAAAATATAATAAATTTCCACTATAATCCCCCGAATTTTCTATGTTTATTTTTATAGTTTTTTACAATGTTGTTTAGTTCGTCGCTATTAAAATCAGGCCACAAAGTCGGTGTAAAACAGAGTTCTGCGTAGCTTGCTTGCCATAATAAAAAGTTGCTAAGCCTTTGCTCTGCGCCGGTTCTTATGAGCAGATCTACATCTCCAAATTCGTTCGTGTCAAGATGTTTTGATATGGATGCTTCATTGATTTCTTCACCGTATAAGAGGGTTTTTTTAATCGCTCTTATTATCTCGTCTTTGCTTCCATAGTTGATAGCTAAAATTAAATTTAAACTAGAGTTATTCATAGTTTTTTCTTTTAAATTTAATATATCAAATTTTAAATCCTCATTAAGCGGCTCTAAATTTCCTATCGTGCTAAAGCGAATATTGTTTTCTAAAAGCATATTTTCTTTTAATTTAATAAATTTTTTTAATAAATTCATCAAAAAATCAACTTCGGATTTAGGTCGTTTCCAATTTTCTGTACTAAATGCATAAAGTGTTAAATTTTTTATGCTGTTTTTGCGGCAGTAACTAACTATATCTTCTACTACGTTGGCTCCTATTTGGTGTCCATTTGTACGCACTAGACCTCTTTTTTTCGCCCATCTACCGTTGCCGTCCATAATAATAGCTAGATGATTTAGTTTGTTCAAGATCAGCCTTTAAAATCTAAAAAATTACTTTTTTTAACCCAAAAAGGTCTAATATCTGCTTTTTTATATTCGCAACCAAGAGCCTCTCCGAGAGTTTTAGAAAAATTTAAATACGCAGACTGTATGGTTAAAATCCTACCGTTTTTTATACTAGCTATAATCGGTGCAAAATTGCTAAATAATAGATAAAATAGGATTTCTTCCCCAAGTTTTATCTGTGCTAAGCCGCTTCTTTTTTCATAAAAAAATGGTACGTTGATGACTCCGTCATTTAATGCTAAAATCATATTTGAATATATCAAAAACTCATTTTCATTTTTCGGATTTGCAAGTTTTGTTTTGATATAAGGTATCAACCAAGATATATTTCGGTTGCTTAGAATTTTTTCTAAGAGTTCGGATCCGTTTTCTAAATATTCGCCAATATTTTCTCTTTTTATTAGCCCATTTATATTTATAACACCGCCGCTTTGAGATCTTATATTTGCAAAGTATTCTTCGCCTACTTCTAGTTTTGGCTCTGATTTTGTAGATACTGTTTTACTTCCAAATTTGAGATTATAACGGTTATATCCTGTTTTTTCTATGACTTTTATGATTACTGGAAGGCTTGCATTTATGACATTAGGAATTCTGCTTTGTGCTTGTAGTTTTTTTACTTTTGAAACTGAGTTTATCATAGTGTTTTTATGAACTCCGCTATCTTTTTTGCCGCACTTAATTTATCCGTAAATTCAGTTGTTTTACAGCTTTTTTTAGTGATAAAATCAATATACGTTTCGTCGCTTCCGAATTTTATATTTTCATCTAAAATATTTAAACAAACCGCGTCCAAATTTTTATCTATTAGCATATTTTTTGCATTTTGTATAGCGGTATTTTTATCCATTTCCATTTTAAAGCCTATTTTTTTGCATTTTAGATTAGTATTTTTTAATATGTCCGTATTTAAAATCAGCTCCAAATTTATTCCGTTTTCATTTTTTTTCATTTTGCCATTAAATTTAGTTTTTGGTATATAATCACTAATTGCGGCGCACATTATCAAAATATCGTTTTTATCTGTATTTTGGGAATTTAATATTGCTAAAAGCTCGTTTGAGTTTTCAAATTTAATAAATTTGTATGGAGTTTCAAACTCTTTTGAGCTTATAAATATAACTTCTGAGCCTAAATAGTAAAACACATCTGCTAGAGCTTTTGCCATTTTTCCGCTTGAAAAGTTTGTTATACCCCGTACGTCATCGATTTTTTCAGTAGTAGGTCCGCTTGTTATTATAACTTTTTTACCGATATAAAACTCATCTTTTCCAAGCACTCTTTTTGCCATTTCTACTATAATTTTGGGATCTGCTAAAGCACCTTTTCCGATATCTCCGCATGCTAGAGTTTTTGAAATTGGCTCGCAAATTTCATAACCGTTTTGCGAGAGTATTTCCAAACTTTTTTTGGTTGCGAAGTTTTCAAGCATATTATGATTTGCTGCTGGAGCTAGAAGTTTAGGACAAGTTGATGCTAAAATAGTCTCTAAAAACACATTATCTGCGATACCGCAAGATATCTTGTTTATAGTATTTGCAGAGGCTGGAGCTATGATTATAAGATCGTTTTTGCTATATGAGATATGGTCTAGCCCGCTTTGCCAGTTCTCACTCACGCTTGATAATACTTTTTTATCGCAAAGCGCTTCAAAGCTTATTAAATTTGTAAATTTTAAAGCACCATCGCTTAACATAACGCGGACGTTTGCACCTTCTTTTTTTAATAAACTTAAAATTTCATAAGCTTTATAAAAGCTAACACTTCCGCATACCGCTAGTAAAATATCTTTATTTTTCATCGTTTTTGCCAAAAAATTTATAAAAATATCCAGCCTTATTTATCTGTTTGCCTCTTGTGATAACTAAATCGCCTTTGTTTGTATCTTTTGTAACCGTGCTTCCGGCTGCTATTAAAGTATCGTCTGCTACATTAACGGGAGCTACAAGTTGAGTATCGCTTCCTATAAATACGTTTTTTCCTATAATTGTTTTATGCTTTTTTTTACCGTCGTAGTTGCAAGTTATGGTGCCGCAGCCGATATTCGTACCGCTGTTAATCTCGCAGTCTCCAAGGTAGCTTAGATGTCCTGCTTTTACCTCATTTAAACTTGCGTTTTTTAGTTCGACAAAATTTCCTATGTGTGTTTTGTATATTTTGGAATTAGGTCTTAAATGCGCCATAGGCCCTATATCGCTATCGCAAACTTCGCTAAATTCAATAACGGATCCGCTTTTTATATGAGAATTTTTTATAAAGCTATTGCCTAAAATCACAACATTTGGTTCAAGCTTACATTCACCTTCAAATTCGGCTCTGCTATCTATAAAAATAGTATCTGGAAGGCTCATTATTACACCGTTTTTCATAAGATTTTCTTTTATTCTGTTTTGCATTATCTCTTCGGCTATACTAAGTGCAAATTTATCATTTATACCCATGAAATTTGTCTCATCTACAAGTACGCTTTTTACCATAAATCCTTGCTTCAAAGCCAATTCTATAGCATCAGTTAGATAAAACTCGCGGCTAGCGTTTTCGTTTTTGATAAGAGGTATTATATTTTTTAGTAAATTTGTATCAAAGCAGTAAGCTCCGGCGTTGCAAAGATCTATCTTTTTTTCATCATCGTTTGCATCTTTTTGTTCGACTATTTTTATTACGTTTTGCTGGTTTAACACAACTCTTCCATATCCAAAAGGATTTTTTGCTCTAAAAGCAGAAAGCGATATATCTGCCGTATTGTCGCATAGAGATTTGAGCTCATTTACCTCTACTAAAGGCATATCTCCGCAAATAACAAGTGTTTTTTTAGAATTTAAATTTTCTAGTGCAGCTTCTGCAGCTCCGGCTGTTCCCGGTCTATTTATAGTGTCTTGCTTATAAATTTTAACATCTTTAAATTCGCTTAAAACGCTATTTTTAACCTCTTCAAATTGATACGATAAGACGATTCTTACGTCGTTGGAAATTTCGTAAGACTTTTTTAATATATGCGATATCATTGGTTCCCCGCAAAGCGTATGCAGGACTTTTGATTTATTTGATTTCATACGTGTGCCGTTGCCTGCGGCTAGGATTATTATAGATATTTCATTCATCATTTTCTCTCTAAATTTAGTAGAGATATTGTAACTAAGATAAGCATAAAAAAATATTAAAACCTATGTTGCTTTAAATGCGCTTTATAGGCGTTGATGCGTTTATATATTTATTATAGTTGGAGATTTTAGTATTTGATCTTTAAATTTAAATTGATTTTTACAAAAATTTAGCTAGAATTTAATATTTTAACGTAAGGCTAAATTTGAAACTATTTTTTTTAATATTTTTTGGATTTGTAACCGGTTTTGCAGCCGAGACTGTAACCATACCTACTATAAATTTAAATCTTAGCGCTCCAGATACGCCCCAGCAGCTAGTTACTAGCCTGAATGTTTTGATTGTGCTTACTCTGCTTGCTCTTGCACCGTCGCTTATTTTTGTGATGACTAGCTTTTTAAGGCTTATTATTGTATTTTCATTTCTTAGACAAGCTATGGGAACACAACAAATGCCGCCTACAAACGTACTTATTTCTTTAGCTTTGATTCTTACGTTTTTTATTATGGAGCCAGTTGCTAAACAATCTTATAATGAAGGCATAAAGCCGTATTTAGAAGAGAAAATCGGCTATCAAGATGCTTTTGCTATTGGAGCAAAGCCATTTAAAGAGTTTATGGTAAGAAATACCAGAGAAAAAGATCTAGCTCTTTTTTATCGTATAAGGGCACTACCAAATCCAAATACGGTAGATGATATACCTTTTACTATAGCTGCTCCAGCTTTTATCATCAGCGAATTAAAGACAGCTTTTGAGATAGGATTTTTGCTGTATTTGCCGTTTTTGGTTATAGATATGGTCGTTAGTTCTGTGCTTATGTCTATGGGTATGATGATGTTGCCGCCCGTGATGATATCGCTTCCATTTAAGTTGCTTATCTTTGTGCTAGTTGATGGATGGAATTTGCTTATAGGAAACTTAGTGGCTAGTTTCAAGTAGATTTTTTAGCTATAATAATTGTATTTATAGCTATACTTACTATGATAATACTTGCGCCTATAATAAGACTAGAGCTGATATCTTCTCCAAGAAATACAAATCCCCAAAAAGGAGCTAAAATAGCTTCAAGTATTGCTATAAGTCCAAGCTGAGCAGGTATAAGGTAAAGAGACGAACGTCCTATAAGTATTCTTGAAGCAGGAGTTATAAATATACCTACGATGGCTATTGTGATGATATCGCTTAAACTAGCTTCAAATTTAAAAAACGGTAAAGAGATCATAAACATTACAAGTCCGCCTCCGCTTATAGCCAATGTTCTACTAACATTTTTATGAGCGCTTAATAACACAAACAGCATAGAAAAGCTGATTACGCATAAAAACGATAGTATAACTCCTATAATAGAGTTAAGATCAAGTCTTTCATAGACTACTATTATGATTCCTATTGCAACGAAAAACGTTGCTATAAATATGCTTTTGGGAGTTGATTTTTTAAATATGATTTTATCGAGTATAGCACAAAATAGAGGTGCTGAAGATAGCAATATAACAGGCAGCGCTATACCCGCAAATTTAACGGCATATATAAAAAATATATTACTAAGTCCAAGAGCAAGAGCTGCTAAAATAGTACCTTTTGAATCTGCTAAGAATACATATTTAATTTTTTTTGGTTTAATAAATATAACAGAGATAAAAATCGAACTCATAAATAAAAATAGCCCAAAGAAAAATATATAATCAAATCCGCTAGCTTTAACAAATTTTATAGCCGGAGATTCAAAGCTCATCAAAGTAACGCCGATAATTGCTAGTATAAGCCCTTTTTTGTATTTTGTCATTTTTATTTTTTTAAATTCAAAATTTAATTCATTATAATAAATATAGTAGGAATTGTAATAAAAGTAAATATTATACCAAGGGCAACGCTTGATATAGCTAAATTCGTATCAAGGTTTGCTTTTAATATCATAGCGCTTGCTAATACCATAGGAGGCATTGCCGTTTCTAAAAGACCGACCATCCAGCTTTGATTTAGTTTTATATCAAATATCATAGTAATAAGAACAAAAATCGCTGGAGCTAACACCATTTTAGCACCTAATACGACTAATGAGCTTTTCCAAGCGCTTTTTATGCTGTTAAATCCTAACCCTATACCAACTGCAAATAGAGCTACAGGCACAACGCTGCTAGCAAACATACGAAGCGGTGCAAATATAACATCTGGAAGCTCGAAGTTTTTACATATTAATCCTAAAAGAAGTGCTACAAACGGCGGAAATTTGAGGATTTTCATTGTATTTTGAATGATGGAAACTTTAGCCGGAGCTCCTAAAGATAGTATAAGCGGACCTAGTATAGAAATAGGTATTCCGGTGGCAAGTTGATCGTAAAATATAACCTCATTTAACGCGCTATCGCCAAAAAACCCTTCTACTATCGGCATACCGACAAATAACGTATTACCAAACATACTAAGAAGCGCTAAACTTACTATCGTTGGTTTTTTAAATTTAAAAACGATACCGGCGCCGACTGCTATAAACATAGCAATTGTCGATGAAGTAAGACCTGTTAAAATGATATTTATAAGATGAGTGTCTATAGTAACGTGATAAATTTTATCAAATATCAAAGCAGGCAAAGCAAAGCAAAGTACGAAATCAATGAAGAATATAGATTGATTTTGGGCTAAAACTTTTGTTTTTTTAGCTAAATATCCGGAGGCCAATAATATAAATATAGAAAACATAGGTGCGAAGATCATTATAAAATTTATCCTTAAAATTTTCTATAATTATAGAATTATTTTTGTTAATCCAATATAAAATAAAATAGCTCGCCTAACACCGTTTTTACCGCTAGTTTTTAAAGTAAAATTATTGTTATAAGCATTATTTATCTTAACTATTTTATTTTATATATTTTTAGCTAATTGCATTTTGTTATATCAAATTTAAATTTGTTATGCGAAATCCAACATTTTATCCAAAGCTAGTTTTGCATAGTGTATATTTTCTTGCGGTACAATCACTTCGTTCATCATAGTAAATAACTCACTTCTGCCTTCCATAGCCTCTAAAACTCTTAGCAGATCATGCAAAGTAGTTTCGTTCATAGTAGGACAAATCGGAGGAGTGCTTGAGAGTACAAAAGTATTATTTGAACCTTTTCTTAAGCGATTAACAAGATTAAATTCAGTTCCGATTGCGATAGTTTGGGCAGGGCTTAGCTTTTTAACAAAATCTATGATTTGACTAGTAGATCCTACAAAATCAGACTTTTCTACGACGCTTGGATCACACTCTGGATGGGTTATAATTAGTATATCTTTATACTTTTTTCTATAATTTTCGATATCTTGCGTGGTAAAAGCTTGATGTACGGAGCAAAAACCATCATAGCAAAGAATTTGGGACTCTAAAATACTTTTTTTATCTGCTTTATTTAGTATGCAAAAACTTAAACCCTTTTTTTTGGCTAGGTTTATTCCTAAGCATCTATCTGGTAAAAAAAAGATTTTTTTATTACTTTGAATAGCGTAATCAAAAATTTTATCGGCATTACTAGAAGTACAAACGACTCCGCCCATTTTTCCTACTTCTGCTTTCACGGCTGCGCTAGAATTTATATAAACTATAGGGAAAATATCTTCTTTGGCTATACCGCATTGTGTGATTTTTTCTATACTTTGCTTAAAATACTCCTCATCAATCATTTTTGCCAAAGAACAGCAAGCTAGTTTTGGCATTATGACTTTTTTGTGCGGAGATAAAATTTTAACGCTTTGCCCCATAAAAGCTACTCCGCAAAAAATAATTAAATTTTTATCACTTTTAGATGCTT
The DNA here is from genome assembly GCF_032840035.1 of Campylobacter sp. TJR-1. Lineage (NCBI taxonomy): Bacteria > Pseudomonadati > Campylobacterota > Epsilonproteobacteria > Campylobacterales > Campylobacteraceae > Campylobacter > Campylobacter sp. TJR-1. Next base: position 90,130 of record NZ_JAWIZX010000003.1, read on the forward strand.
TTTTGGCTAATTCTAGACTATCTCCGGTAATATCGGCTATTTCTACAATCTCATCTTTTTGGTAATAATGAGCTACCAAAAGAGCATTTTTATCTTTTAAATATTTTTTAATTTGCGTTTTTAGACCCTGCATAGCTACTTCCTCGGTATAATTTATTATTTTAGTTATTATAAGATAATTTTTTTAAATTTGGCTTTTTAAGATAAATTATGATATGTTTTACAATTACTATTATATATTTATGGTTATTTAGGTTGGCAATTTTGATCTTTATTATTATTTTTTATATATGCAACATTTATAGATAATTCAATAAAAATTGATGAAAATATATTTTATAAAATAAAGGATAATTAGTAAATTTAAAATTGATGTCTAGATTTAAAGGAATTTTTTAGCGTATTTAATAATCATCTTCAAGCAGATATGCCAATTAATAAAATTTATATCTTTTTTCAGATATAAATACGCGTATCGAATATAATTACATTAACAGTTCAAATAGATATTTTATGTTATTTTAATGTATTGAAATTTTTATAAAATAACGATATAATCGTTGTTTGTGTCACTTGTCTTGTTTTTAACAATTTTTTCACAAAATTTGATTAAAATTATAAAAAATATCTTAAGGATAATAATGAAAAAATGGATAGCAGCTGCAGCTGTTTTGGTGGCTATTTTTGGTTTTTGGTACTATCAAAATTCCAAAAAACCAGAAAATGAGTATCTAACAACTATAGTAAAAAAAGGAAATTTAACCCAAAGCGTAGAAGCCGTAGGCGAGGTTTTTGCGGAGAATTTAGTAGATGTTGGAGCTCAAGTAAGTGGACAAATAAAAGAACTTTATGTAAAAGTTGGAGATAAAGTTAAAAAAGGCGATAAAATCGCTCAAATAGACTCTATAAAACAGCAAAATACGCTAGATCAACAATTAGCAGCTCTTGAGATACTAAATGCTAAGCTAAAATCAGCTAAAATTTCTTTAAACATAGCTGAAATTCAGTATAATCGTGAACTAAGACTAGCAGAACAAAATGCAACATCTGTTGAAAATTTAGAAAACTATAAAAATACTCTAAGTCTTCAAAACGCAAGTTTAAAAGAGATAGAAGCCCAAATAAAACAGACTCAAATAGAAATAAGTACGGCCAGAACAAATTTAAACTATACGGATATTAGAGCTCCGTTTGATGGAGTTGTAGTTTCTGTGCCAGTAGAGGTCGGACAAACTTTAAATGCGAATCAAACAACTCCGACTTTGGTAAATATAGCCGATCTTAGCAAAATGGAAATTAGAATGCAAATAAGCGAGGGCGACGTACCCAAGATAAGCATAGGTGATAGAGTAGAATACAGCATTCTTTCGGATATAAATAAAAAATATACAGGATCTCTTACATCTATAGATCCCGGTCTTACTACGCTAAGTGATGGAAAATATAAAACCACAAGCTCTAGTTCAGGTTCAAGCTCTAGTTCGGGTAGTTCGGCAGTGTATTATTATGCAAAATTAAAAGTCGATAATTCAAGCGAGTTTTTAAGAATCGGTATGACGACGCAAAATACTATAATAATAAAAGAGATAAAAGATACTCTTTTACTTCCTACGATGGCCATAAAAAGTGATGAAAACGGTAATTTTGTTCTTATAAAAAACGGTGAAGAGATAAAAAAAGTAAGAGTAGAGGTGGGTATTAGTAGCAGTGTTGATACTCAAATTCTAAGCGGGTTAAGCGAGGGAGATGAAGTAGTTACGTCTCAACTTGGCGGCGATGAATTAAAAAAACTTTTAAATACTAGATCACCAAAGATAAGAGTATGATAAAACTAGAAAATATTAAGAAAAGTTTTATAACCGGCGGCGTTAGTAGTGAAGTTTTAAAAGGTATAAATTTAGAGATAAAAAAAGGCGAGTTTGTAGCCATCATAGGTCAATCAGGTAGTGGAAAATCTACGCTTATGAATATCTTAGGCTGTCTTGATACCCCAACTAGCGGAAAATACCTTTTGGACTCTTTGGATATAAGCAAATTTAAAAAAGACGAGCTTTCAAATTTAAGACTTAAAAAATTCGGTTTTATATTTCAGCGTTATAATCTTCTAAGTTCAAACGATACTAAAAGCAATGTTGCGCTTCCTGGAATTTATGCAGGTATGAGTAAAGCCGATAGGATAAACAGAGCAAAAGATATATTAGTAAAACTTGGATTAGAAACTAAATTTGATACTATGCCAAACCATTTGAGTGGTGGTCAGCAGCAACGCGTTAGTATAGCAAGAGCGCTTATGAATGGCGGGGAGATACTGCTTTGCGATGAGCCGACTGGTGCTCTTGATAGTAGCAGCGGCGTGATGGTTATGCAAATTTTAGATAGTTTGCACAAAGACGGCCATACTATCATCGTAGTTACTCACGATAAAGATATAGCTGCTTGGGCAGATAGGATTATCGAGATAAAAGACGGAAATATCATAAGCGATACTAGAAAAAATAGTCAAATTTATGAACTGAAACAAAATTTAAAAGAGATAAAACCTAGTTTAAAAGCTATAAGAGATCAGTTTTTTGAGAGTTTTATTATGTCGCTCGGCGCTATAAAATCGCATAAATTAAGATCGTTTCTTACCATGCTCGGTATCATCATCGGTATAGCTTCTGTTATTTGTGTTGTAGCTCTTGCTAAAGGTAGTCAGCAAAAAATTCTATCTGATATCAATAATATGGGCACAAATACGATTACTATATTTCCCGGAAAAGGTTTTGGCGATATGCATTCAGGTAGAGTTCGCAGTCTTAGCATCGATGATTCAAATTTATTGGGAAAGCTTGATTTTGTTGATTTTTCAACTCCTAGAATGAACACTAGTGGACTTTTGACCTATGCAAATCAGAGTTTTAGCGGTAGTCTTAGAAGCGGAAGCGAGTACTCTTTGGCGATATCCGGACTTAAGATAGAAAAGGGTAGAGATTTTACAAAAGACGATATTATAAACTCAAGATCAAATATCATAATAGATCAATTTACAAAAGATGCATTTTTTAAAGATGTAGATCCTATCGGAAAAGTAATTTTATTTAACAAACAACCATTTACGATAGTAGGCTTAGTAAAACGAGATGAGACTTCTTTTAGCGGCGATAACTTAACTGTATATGCTCCATATACTACAACTATGAATAAATTAACAGGCGATAGAGATATAAGATCTATTATGTTAAAACTAAAAGATGGAGTAAATGCTCAAGTGGCTGAGCAAAGTATAATCGAAGTTTTGAAAATTAGGCGCGGAAGTAAGGATTTTTTTACTAGAAACTCAGATACTATCAGACAAACCATAGAAAGTACGATGAATACGATGAGTCTTTTGATATCTGGAATCGCGCTTATATCTTTGATGGTCGGCGGAATAGGTGTTATGAATATCATGTTAGTTAGTGTATTTGAGCGTACAAAAGAGATAGGTATAAGAATGGCGATAGGCGCAAAAAGCAAAGATATAATGACTCAATTTTTGATAGAAGCGATACTGCTTTGTGCTATTGGCGGAAGTATAGGAATAGGGCTTGCATATGCGATTGGTTACGGATTTAACGTATTTGGCGGAGATTTTAAGATGATATTTAGCACGGCTTCTATATTTATAGCGCTTGGAGTTTCGAGCTTGATAGGCATAGTTTTTGGCTATATACCTGCTAGAAACGCATCTAAGCTAAATCCTATAGATGCGCTTTTAAGGGAGTAAATTTGAAAAATATAATATTTGTTTTATTTAGCTTGATTTTTGTCGGATGTGCTTCTAAATCTCTGGAGTATAATGTAAAAAACGTAAATTTTTATGAGCCTTCATGGTATAAAGATTTTAATCAAACAGTGCTAAATAATTTAGTAGATTTGAGTTTAAAAAATAGCGAAGATATAAATATCGCTGTTTTAAATTTAGAGATCGCCATGTTAAAAGCAGGGCTTATCAGAGACGATTTTTTTCCGACTCCTTCAGGTAAATTTGGAGCATCGACTAATAAAGATATCAAAACATCTAGCGGTTGGAAAAACGGTTTTTCTAGTGAGTTTGCTCTTAGCTATGAAGTAGATATTTACGGTAAAATTTTTGATAATTACGAAGCTAGAGACTGGGAAGCTAAAGCTAGTCAAAGTACTCTTGAAAATCTGCGTCTAACGATAATAAATAGCGTGACCGATACGTATTTTAATATACTTTATCTAAATGACGCTATAAGAAATTTAAAACAAAACTTAGAGAATTTAAATATGCTTGGTAGGCTTGTTTTTACTAAGTATGAATTAGGCAAAGAGGAAATTTTAAGCGTAAGGCAGAGCAGACAAAATATACTTGATCTGCAAAATCAAATTTTATCAAATATCAGAGAGCTAGAAACTAGCTATGAAATCATTAAAAACTTTACTAGAAGCGATATTAAATTTGATGAATTAAGCCTTTCAAACGTCCAAAATAGCGACATAAGCCTTGATATAGATTTTGCGATATTAAAAAATAGACCAGATATAAATGAGGCTATTTCAAATTTAAACGCTAGTTTTTACGACTATAAAGTTAGTGAAAAAAATCTCTATCCGAGTGTTAGCATAGGTGCTAGTTTAAGTGATAGTGACTCAAAATTTAGTGATAGTTTTGGATTTAATATTTTAGGCGATACTTTAAATATCAATTTACCTTTTCTTGATTATTCACGGTTAAAAAAGCAGATAAATATATCTGAAGCGCAGTTTAAAAAAAATGTTTTAACATATGAAAAAACTCTTTCAAATGCTGTAAATGAGGTGATAAAATATGTAAATTATTATGAGGGCGATAAACAAAGATATGAAAATATGCAAAATATCAAAAAAGAACGCGAAATGATAGTAGCGATCTATGAAAGTAAATACAGCGAGGGCAAAGCTGAGTTAAAAGATCTTTTGGAGGCCAAAAACTCTCTTATTAGCGTACAAAATATGCTTTTAAATCAAAAATATCGTCTTTTAAATGATGAGTTGAGTTATTATAAAGCTATAGCAAAATAGATGAATTTATTTCAAACCAAAATGCAGATTGCTACTGTGATTGGCCTTTGCATTTTGATTTTTGGAGTAAATTTAATGCTTGAGTATTTTAAATTTGAGAGTTTTAGAGATGCTAAATATTCGTTTATAAATGCAAAAATTATTCAAAATTATGAAAAACAGGGAAAAAATAACAGTTATTTTATTTTAAAGCTCAAATCTAACGAGTTTACGTTTTATACAAGAACAAAAAACAAGATCGATTTTACAGATGCAAGAGTCGGCGTAATCAGTAAAAATCTTAAATTTAAAGAGTATTTAAAGAATAGTTTTTTCTTACCTAATTTTAAGATCGAACCTCAAAAAAGCAGTCTAAGCTTCACGGATAATGTTCAAAATAGCATAGAAAATCAGCATGAAAATCCTAAATTAAAAGAGCTTTACAGCGCTCTTTATCTTGCTTCACCTATAAATAAAGATCTAAGAGCGAACGTGACAAATTGGGGTATAGCTCATATTATAGCTATTAGCGGATTTCATCTTAGTCTTATATTTGCTTTTATATTTTTTATCGTAAAGCCGGTTGTTAGACCGCTGCAAAGTAGATATTTTCCATATGTAAATATAAATTTTCATCTAAGTATTTTTATATTTATTTTAATGGGATTTTATCTTTATATTTTGGATTTTACTCCTAGTTTTTTGCGTTCATATATAATGGGGGTTTTTGGATTTTTACTTCTTAGCAGAGGACTAAGTATATTTAAATTTGGAAATTTGTGTTTGACTATTTTGATTGCTGTTGCTTTTAGTCCGAAACTTCTGTTTTCGATCGGATTTTATTTTTCTTGTTTAGGTGTATTTTTTATATTTTTATATATCCATCATTTTGGAGATAAAAATGATCTAAAAAGTAGACTCAAGATAGCCTTGCATACTTTATATTTGGAGATTTTTGTATTTGGTGCGATGAATATTCCGGTGTATTATTTTTTTACTTCGGCAAGTTTGTACCAATTAAGCGTTATACCTTTGGCTTATGTTTTTGTTGTTTTTTATCCTCTTAGTATAATTCTTCATTTTTTTAATCTCGGAGGAATTTTCGATTCGCAAATGCTTGCTTTTTTAGAATTTGCTAATAAACAAAGTGATATTTTCATACCGTTTTGGATATTTGTATTTTTTAATTTTTTACTAATTCCTGCTATTAAATTTAAAAGTATAGCCATATTTTTATCTGCTGGAGGTATGGTTTTATTTATCTTTTCATTGATATTTTAATTTGTATTAAATTTGAGGCTTCAATCCGTTAAATATAAATATATTTAATCCGTTTTTATAGCAGTACTCTAAATTTAGATTGTGACTTTTTAATATATTATCTACGATATAAAGACCAAGACCAAAGCTTTTTTTAGCGTTTGAACCTTGCGTAAATGGCTCTATATAATAGTTAAGCTCTTGTTCAAGTTTGTCGCCTTTGGTTATAAATTTGATATTTTTATTTGTAATAGTTATATTTATATGTTTATCGTCTGAATACTTTATACCGTTATCTATCATATTTTTAAAAGCGATAGATAATAGTTTAAAATCACCGTTTATGCTCACATCGTCTATGGCATTTATCGTGATTAATGATTTTTCCGCCATTGCTATATCTGCGGCTTCATCTATGATATCTACTATTTTATATAGTTTTGAGTTTTCTATAGCTATTCCAGATGTTACTCTTTCTAATGCTGCAAATTCGTTTATAAGACTTTCTAGGCGTTCAAATACGTTTATAAGCCTCTCTTGATTTTTAGTTTTTTCTATCATTTCGGCTGTTATCCTGCCTTTTGTGATAGGTGTTTTTAATTCGTGCATAATGTTTCTTAAAAATAACTGGCGCGATTGATTTAAAGATTTTATCTGCATTACTGCATTATAAAATGCATCTGCGACTTCAGATATTTCGTCATTTCCTGTACTTACGTTTTTTATATTTAGATTTCCACTTGCAAATTTATCTATTTGACGCTTTAATTTTCTTAAAGGTTTTATTTTTCTTATTATAAATATATATGTTATAAGAAGTATAAAAAATACAAGCCCAAAAATTACTTTTATAATATCATATCTATAGGGTTGATAATTATTATCTTGCAGTAACAAAGTAGTGTCTTTATGAACTATTTTTAGATAATTTCTCTTTTTAAAAAATAAAATAGCGCTTGATCCTATATCTGCAGATATCTCTTCTAGTATGCTAGCATTTGTTAGTATTTCGCTTTTTAGTTTTTGATTTTTTATCTCAGGCATCTCAAAATTTTGTATCTGGCTTTTGTACTCGTTCTCATCTATAAGTTCGCTCATATAAAGTAAAGTAGCTCTTGCAACGACTGAGTATTTTGTGTTTAGCTCTCTTGTATAATTTTGTTTATCATAATCCATCAACCATAAAAACGCAAGAAAAATGCTAGTCGTAGCTATAGCAAAAATTAGAGTTATCGTATAAAAAATCGATGAAAATTTCATTGTTCTAGTTTATAGCCAACGCCGCGTATAGCGTGAATGTATTTTGGCTCTTTTGGATTTTCGCCAAGCTTTACTCTTATACGTCCTATGATAACATCTATGCTTTTGTTTGTACTATCCTCGTTTATAGAGTCGCAGTTATAAATAAGCTCTTCTCTGCTTATAGCACCTCCTTCTTTTTTAATTAAGTATTTTAGTATATCGTATTCGGCGACTGTGAGATTTAAAGGCGTTCCTTTTAGTGTTATAATATGTTTAAAATCATCACAAATTAGATCTTTTTTTGCCTTATTTTCTTCTCTTTGTTTGATATTTTGTCTTCTTAAATGGCTTTTTATTCTAACTAGCAGTTCTTGAGGATTATATGGTTTTGGAAGATAGTCGTCTGCTCCAAACTCAAAAGCATTTACTTTATCGCTTAGATCGTGTCTTGCACTTGAAATAATAATAGGAATATCATTTTTCTTTCTTATCTCTTTGCATACTTCAAGTCCATCGATACCGGGCAAAGTAAGATCTAAAATAACTAGATCAAATTTACTTGTATTTAGTGTGGAAAGTCCTAAATACGGATCTTCGCAAGTAGTGATACGTACGTCAAATTGTTCTAAATACTCTGTTAAAATTTCAGCCAGCTCTAAATCGTCTTCGATCATTAAAATATTTATCATGCAAAGCCTTTTAAATTTGATTTTATTATAACTAAGAAAGATTAAATATATTTTTAAATACAGCCGGCGTTTGACCGGCTTTTATATTATTTTAGTACTAATCCCATTAATACGCCGCTTCTGTTTATCCAAATGATAGGTTTTTTGTTTTGAGCTTTGCTTGATTTTATCTCTTTTGTGAAATCATCTACGTTATATATTATTTTTTCATTCACTTGAACGATTATATCTCCTGCTTCAAAGCCTGCATTTGCAGCATTTGAATCATCTTTAACATTTGTAATTATGATTCCTTTTATATCTTTTGGAATTTGGAATTTATATCTTATTTCATCGCTTAAATTTTGTAAACTAAGTCCGTCTGTTAAGTACGCATCTTTTGGATCTATATAGCCTGAGTCCATATTTGCTAGTTTTAATGTTGTATCTTTTATCTGATTTGATCTTTCAAACGTTATTTTTATCTCTTTGTTCGGTTCTAATGATCCTATGAGATTTTTTAGATCATTTGCGTTTTTTATCGTTTGATTTCCAACTTTTATTATAAGGTCTCCTCTTTTAAGACCTGCTATGTCGGCTGGTTTATCTTTTTCTACGTTTGTTACTAAAGCACCTTCTTTGTTTGTATAAATTTCTTTTTGATCATCGGTTAAATTTGATATCATAACGCCTATATATCCGCGTGTGATTTTTCCATCTGAGATTAGTTTTTGCGCTATTGTTTTTACCATATTCGATGGAATAGCAAACCCAATGCCGTTATTTCCGCCGCTTCTGCTAAGAATGGCAGAGTTTATACCGACTAATGCTCCTCTGCTATCTACCAGCGCTCCACCGCTATTTCCCGGATTTATGCTAGCGTCTGTTTGTATAAAATCTTCATATTGGTTTAATCCTATATTATCTTTATTCAACCCTGAAATAATTCCGCTTGTTATACTTCCGCCTACACCAAATGGATTTCCTATAGCAAATACAAGGTCTCCTTCAAGAAGTTTTGAACTATCGGCAAAACTTATAGCTTGAAAGTTTTTAGCATCTATTTTTATAATAGCAAGATCTGTTTTTGGATCTATGCCGACTACTTTTGCTTTATACTCTTTTGAATTATCAAGCAATGTTACTATGATCTCATCGCTATCTTCGACTACATGATAGTTTGTGACTATATATCCATCGTTTGAGATGATTACTCCGGATCCTAAAGACGTTGCTTTTTGACTTCTTTCTTTTGGAGTTTTGAAGTTAAATCCAAAAAATTCTTTAAAAAACGGATCGTCCATTAGACTATTTAGATTGTTTTTTACTTTTATAGTTTTCGATGTTGATATATTTACTACAGATTTTTTAGCTTTTTCTATAGAGCTGTGATATGATAAAACAGTATTTGCATCTGCACTTGGATTTACTCTTGCGTAGTTGTTATTTGCATCACTAAATTTAACATCTGCGCCAAATAGACTTGCGGCTGTTATTATAGAAATAATCGTTAGTTTATTCATAGTTGTTCCTTTTTTAAATTTTGTAATGCAAATTATATTACTTAGCGATAAATGTAAGTTTAATATATTTTTAGTTTGTATAGTTTTTTTAAATTTAATAACAACTAGAATTTGGAAATGAAAATGTTTGAAATTAACTTAAAGTTGATTGACATAAGCTCAAGTATTGTGCTATAATTCATATAAAATAACATAAGTGAGGTAGTATTATGAGTAATAGCTTATACGAAACTCTTGGAGTAGATAAAAACGCAACTAGCGATGAGATAAAAAAGGCGTATAGAAAATTAGCAAGAAAATATCATCCCGATATAAATAAAGAAGCCGGAGCAGAAGAGAAATTTAAAGAGATAAACGCAGCCTATGAGATACTAAGTGACGATGAGAAACGTGCTCAGTACGATACTCACGGCGATAGTATGTTTGGCGGTCAAAGTTTTCATGATTTTGCAAGTTCCCAAAACGGAGCCGATATCAATGATATTTTAAGAAATATTTTTGGCGGTGGATTTGGCGGTTTTAGTAGTCGAAGTAGTTTTAGCAGTAGGGATTTTGGAGGTTTTAATGGATTTGGAAGCGGATTTGAGCAGAATTTAGATATAAACTCAAAAATAACCATTCCTTTTAACGTAGCTATAAACGGCGGAGAATATAGTATCAACATAAACGGACAGAGCGTCAAGATAAAAATACCTGCTGGCATAAATAGTGGCGAAAAGCTACGCATAAGAGGAAAAGGAAAGAGTTCAAACGGAGCAAAAGGGGACGTTTTGTTAAGTGTTGAAGTTTCTGAGGATTCTAAATTTAAAAGAGAAGGCGATGATCTTTATATGCCTATAGATATTCCACTTAAAATTGCGCTTTTTGGTGGAAAAATTAGTGTTGATACATTTAAAAAAAGTGTTAATATAAAAATAGCTCCAAATACAAAAAACGGTCAAAAAATAAGACTTAAAGGTTATGGCGTACAAAATAGAAAAAGTGGTATTTTTGGAGATATGTATCTTAGTGTAAATGTAGTCTTACCCGATGTTAGCTCTATGGATAAAGAGCTAGTTAAGGTACTTGAAGAGAAGCTTTAAGGAGTAAAATTATGAAAAGTTATGATGAGCCGGTTTATTTAATTAGCGTTGTTGCTAAAGTTCTTAGTATACATCCTCAAACTCTACGTCAGTATGAGAGAGAAGGTTTAGTAGAACCTTCTCGTACGGGCGGAAAAATGAGACTTTATAGTGAAAAAGATCTTGATAGAATAAAGATGATTTTAAGATTGACTAGAGATTTGGGTGTAAATTTAGCCGGAGTCGATGTGATATTAAGACTGAAAACTCAGATTGAGGAGTATGAAAATATCATAGACGAATTGAGATTAAATTTAGAAAAGATAAATAGCAGCGATACAAAACGATCTTTAGTAAAGAGAAAAAATAGCTTTGATTTGATATTTTTGAATGATGAAAAGTAATTAAAATGGACAATTTTTTAGAGCTGTTTTTAGCAGCTACTGCATTTGCTATAGTGCTTAACGTATTTTTTAAAAGGTATGAAATTCCTACTATTATAGGATATATTGTAACTGGCATATTTATATCAAAAACTTTCGGACTTACTTACAATACTGATCTTACTCATATAGCCGAGTTTGGCATTGTATTTTTGATGTTTACGATAGGACTGGAGTTTAGTTTTAAGCATCTTTTGACTATGAAAAAAGAGGTGTTTTTAAATGGAATAATTCAGGTTTTTGTAACTGGAATTATATTTTCCATGATCGCTCAATACGCTTTTGATATAGGACAACAAACATCGCTTATAATAGGCTTTGCTCTATCTTTGAGTTCAACAGCTATTGTATTAAAAACATTAAACGATAACGGAGATATAAGTCAAGTTTATGGAAGAAAAGCTCTTGGAATACTTCTTTTTCAAGATATCGCCGTTATCCCGTTGCTTCTTATGATAGATATATTTAGTTCAAAAACAACTTCTGTAAGCGATCTTGTGACGACGACTCTAACAAGTGCGATTATACTTCTATTTTTGTTGTATTTTATAGGAAAGTATCTGTTTAACTGGATGCTTTATTTAGTTATCAAGACAAATTCACAAGAGATATTTATAACGACTATTTTATTTAGCGTGGTTGGAGCTAGTTTTTTGGCGCATTATTTTGGTTTTAGCTACTCTTTAGGAGCTTTTATAGCCGGTATGCTTATAGCAGAAACTCAGTACAAACATCAGATAGAAGCTGATCTTATACCTTTTCGAGATCTGCTTTTAGGGTTATTTTTTATAACTGTAGGAATGCAGATAAACTTTGAGATAATATTTGAAAATTTATTAATGATAATAGTGATTTTGGTCGATGTTATGGTGATCAAAATAGCTGTTGTATATGCACTTTTAGCAACTTATCTTAAAAAAAGAGTAGCCATAAAAACAGCTCTTAGTATATGTCAGATTGGCGAGTTCGCTTTAGCTATTTTTGCTCTTTTAAACGTAAATAATATGTTAAATTCAGAAACTTCTCAAATTTTAACCGCGGTTGTAATTATATCTATGGTAGCTACTCCGTTTATCTTAAAAAACATCGGACATTTAGCCGACAGACTAGAAGAAGAGAGCGAAATACCTGAGTTTGAAAAGCTAAAAGTACAAGATTTAAGCGATCATTTTATAGTTTGCGGCTATGGAAGACTCGGTCAAGAAGTTGTAAATAGACTGAAAGCTCAAGGATTGTTATATCTTGTTATAGAGAGTGATATAAGCTTGGTTCAGCTTGGAAGAAGCCGCGGAGAAAATGTATTTTTTGGTAATGCAACTCAAAAAATTACACTAGAAAAAGCATCTATAAAAACATGTGCGGCTATAATTTTAACTGTGAGCAATGAACAAAAGTTAGAGATGATAGCAAACTCTATAAAAGATCTTGATTATCCTGTCAATACCGTTATTAGATTTACGGGGACCGAAGAGAAGCAATTATATGCTGATTTTGGAGAGAATTTCCACCTTATAAAAGAAGAAAGAGCAGTTGCTAGAGTGCTTATACATGAAGCTTTACAGTGTAAAATAGATAGAAATATATAATAAAGGATTAACTTGGATCAGACATTAATACTTTTTGGAATGTTGTTTTTATTTAGCGTTATATTTAGTAAAATTTCCGATAAATACGGTATTCCTGCGCTTTTAATGTTTCTTGGTATCGGCATGCTTGCTGGGAGCGATGGTATAATCGGACTAGAGTTTGATAATGCAAAGATAGCAGAAGATGTAGGAACGATAGCTCTTGTTTATATTCTTTTTGCGGGTGGATTTAATACTAGTTATAAATCCATAAAACCGATTTTTAAAACAGGTTTTATACTAGCTACTTTAGGAGTCGTTATTTCAGCAGGGATTACTGGATTATTTGCTTATTATATAATGCAATTTTCCATTTTAGAATCTTTACTTTTCGGTGCTATAATAAGTTCAACTGATGCAGCTGCTGTATTTTCTATAATGCGTTCTACTAAATTTAAAAATAATCTATCTTCGCTTTTAGAGTTTGAAAGCGGAAGCAATGATCCTATGGCGATATTTTTAACTATTACGATTTTAAGCCTTATAACAGCTGCTAGCATACCAGATAAATTTATTTTAGGTTTAGGGCTTTTGCTTGAATTTGTTTTGGGCGGAGTTATGGGATATCTATTTGGCGTTATGATACCAAGTCTTATTAATAGAATAAAACTCGGCTACTGGGGATTGTATCCGGTTTTACTTATATCTTTGATAGCTATTTTGTTTGGATTAACGGAAAATATCGGCGGAAATGGCTTTATAGCTGTTTATACGGCTGGAATTTTTGCAAATAAAAAGGAGTTTTTATATAAGAAAAATTTGATTGGATTTTTTGATGGTATTGCATGGATGATGCAGATATTCGTATTTTTAACTTTGGGACTTTTGGTGTTTCCAAGTGAGCTTCCAAATGTAGCTTTTATAAGCATTATAATGGCTTTTGTGGTTATGTTTATCGCTAGACCCATTAGTGTGTTTATCTCAACTATTTTTTCAAAATATACTACAAAAGAGAAGCTTTTCATATCATGGGTCGGTCTTAGAGGCGTCGTGCCGATCATACTTGCTACATATCCTCTATCGTCAAATACTCCAAATGCTCAGCTGATATTTAATGCGATATTTTTTATGGTTTTAATATCGGTTTTAACTCAAGGAACTACTTTGAATAAGAGCGCAAAGATTTTTGGTGTCATAGAAACTCCAAAAATTATCGCATCAAATTTTCCAAATACTCCAATTTCACATAATGATTTAAAACAATACACAATAGGAAAAAATTCAAAAATCATAGGAAAGAACTTATCTGAATTAGAACTTCCAGATGACTTTTTAATACTTTTAGCTAAGCGAAACTCAGAGTATGTAAAAGTAGGCGGATCTTTTGAATTTATGGAGAACGATATGCTTTTGATATTATGCAATAATGAAATTAGATATCAAAAAGTACTAAAAATTTATGATTTTTAACCTTATTTTAAGCAAATTTATTTGATAATAAAAACTAATTTTTAAAATAAGGAGACAAAATGAAAAAACCTATGTTAATAATTAGTGCGGCTGCGCTTCTTGCAAATTTAGCTTTTGCGCTTGAGATAGATACAAATTTAGCTAAGATTGATATAACTGCATTTAAAACAGCCAATAAAACAGCCGTTCCTTCTACTTTTAACGATGTAAAATTTAGTTTTCCAAAAAGTAGTGGAAGCGTATCTGAGATACTTACTGGAGCTACTGCAAGTATAGATTTAAACAGTATTGATACTTTCAAAAATCCAATAAGAGATAAAAATATAAAAGAGAAATTTTTCTCTCATTTAGCATCTCAAAATGTTGAATCTAAAATCACCTCAGTAAGCGGCGATGATAATGTAGGCGAAGTTAAAATGAGTGTTAAATTTAATAATGTAGAAAAAGAAATTCCTATGAAATACGAGGTTAAAGATTCTAAACTTATAGCATCTGGAGAGATCGATTTTAATAGCGATTTCAACGCAAAAGACGCATTTGAGAAGTTTAGCACCGATAAAATTATAGCCGGTTTGCACTCTAAAAAAACATGGCCAAATATAATCGTAGGATTTGAAGTTCCGGTTAAATAACATCATATCGGCATTTAATTAGTAATAAAGTTTGAATGCTGTAATATTCCGAATTTAAAATAAAGGCTTATTATGGAATTCGAACTTTGGCACTATGCGCTACTCTTTTTTGTAGCATGTTTTAGCGGTTTTGTGGATGCCATAGCTGGAGGTGGAGGGCTGATCACTATACCGATTCTTATATCAGTAGGCATCCCAGAACATATAGCTTTAGCTACCAATAAACTCCAATCTAGCTTCGGAAGTTTCACTGCTACTTTAAATTTTAGTTTAAAAGGTTATATAAATTATAAAGATATTTGGATAGGAATTGTTTTTACTTTTATAGGTGCTGTTTTAGGCACGATTTGCGTATTAGTCATAGATCCGAAAATTCTTAGTTATCTTATACCTATATTTTTGATTTTAATATTTTTATATACTATTTTTAGTCCAAAGATCGGCGAGAAAGATAGAGCTGCAAAGCTAAGCCCTAAGGTTTTTTATATAACTTTTGGCTTGATGCTTGGATTTTATGATGGATTTTTTGGACCCGGAGCCGGATCTTTTTGGATGTTCGCTATGGTTGCGCTGCTTGGAATTCATATGAAAAAAGCAGTCGCTCATACAAAAGCTCTAAATTTTACCTCAAATATAGTATCTTTGGGAGTTTTTATAGCCGGCGGACAGATTCTTTGGATGCTTGGTATAATCATGGGATTTGGTCAAATTATAGGTGCATATTTTGGATCAAAAATGGTTATTAAAAAAGAGGTTAAATTTATAAAAATAGTATTTTTAGTAGTTGTAGCTTGTACTATTTTAAAGCTAATTTATGATCTTTTTGTAAAACAGCTTTTAACTTGAATTTAATATAAATTTAGCTATAATCGCAAGAAAATTTTAAATAAGGTTGTTTAATGAAGGAACTATTTCTCTTTTCAGATATGATTATGCATAGCCATACTTTTAACTATCTTTTTCATCTTATTTTAGTCGCTATTATCGTTCTTATAGTAGCAAAACTTGCTACAAGGTCTATGCAGCTTGTCCCTAGAGGATCGCAAAATCTTTTGGAGGCTTATTTGGAAGGTATAGTATCAATGGGACGCGACGTAATGGGTAGTGATGAATTAGCTAGGAAATATCTTCCGCTTGTTGCTACAATAGGTCTGATTGTTCTTACTAGTAACGTGATTGGTATTATTCCGGGATTCGAGGCTCCTAGTTCTAGTTTAAATTTAACCTTATGTCTGGCTCTTAGCGTATTTTTGTATTATAATTTTGAAGGTATCAGAACTCAAGGAATTATAAAATATTTTGCTCACTTTATGGGACCAAATAAAATTTTAGCTCCGCTTATGTTTCCTATAGAGATAGTTTCTCATCTTTCACGCATTGTTTCATTGTCATTTCGTCTTTTTGGAAATATCAAGGGCGATGATCTATTTTTAATGGTTGTACTTAGCCTTGCTCCATGGGTGGCTCCGCTTCCTGCATTCGCTCTTCTTACTTTTATGGCACTTCTTCAAACATTTATTTTTATGATTTTAACTTATGTTTATTTAGCAGGCGCTGTTGTTGTTAGTGAGGAGCATTAAGGATTTGATATCTTTTATTAGATATTTTTTACATTTTCTACTTGGAGCGTCTTGGGCTATAGCGGTTCTTGGTGCTCTTTATTCATTTTTTAATTTTCATCATATAGGTTATATTTTATCTTTATTTTACGGAGGGCTTTTTGGTATTATTTTAGCTCTGTTTTTTTATATTTTGATAGCATTATTTGAAGCAAATGTTAAGTTACGCAATAACAGATCCTAAATTATATTCAAATTTAAAAGATAGTTTTTTTAAATTTGAAAGACTTCAAACAGCTGATTTTATACTTTTTAGAGATAAAATTTGTAGCGATTATGTTAAGAAAGCTGAAATTTTTATGAGTTTAAAACCGAATTTCAAGGCTAAATTTATAATACACAACGATCTAAATTTAGCATTAAATTTAAAAGCCGACGGTATCCATTTTAGCTCAAATTTGATAGCGAATTTAAAAAATACTCCACAAAGTTTAATTAAATTCGCTAGTACACACAATGAAAAAGAGATAGAAGACGCTATAAAATTAGGCGCTGATTTTATAACTTTTAGCCCCATATTTTCGACCCCAAACAAAGGTGAACCAGTCGGCATAGAGACCCTAAAAAAAATCGTTTTAAATTCATCCGTTAAAGTATTTGGGCTTGGTGGTATAACTACTAAAAAGCATATAAAAATGGTGGAACTAGCAAAAGCCGCCGGATTTGCATCTATCAGATATTTTGCTAATTAAAAATTCAATAAATTTATGCTAAAATCACACAAATATAGATATAAAAAGGTAATTTTATGTTCGAGACCGTTATAGGATTAGAAGTCCATTGTCAGCTAAATACTAAAACAAAGATATTTTGCAGTTGTAGCACTAGTTTTGGCGATGAACCAAACACTCACGTATGCCCGACTTGTCTAGCACTTCCTGGAGCACTTCCGGTGTTAAATAAAGAAGCCGTAAAGAAAGCCATTAGCTTTGGTAAAGCCATAAATGCGACCGTAAATAAAAAAAGTGTCTTTGATAGAAAAAACTATTTTTATCCCGATCTTCCAAAAGCGTATCAAATTTCACAATTTACCATTCCTATCGTTGAAAAAGGTGAGCTTTTCATAAAAGTAGGCGGTGAAATAAAAAGAATAGGCATAACAAGAGCTCATCTTGAAGAAGACGCCGGTAAAAATAATCATGAAACAAACAAAAGTTTAGTAGACCTAAACCGTGCAGGAACTCCGCTTCTTGAGATAGTAAGCGAACCAGATCTTAGAAATAGCGATGAAGCAGTGGCGTATCTCAAAAAACTTCATAGTATACTTAGGTTTTTAAATATCAGCGACGCAAATATGCAAGAAGGCTCATTTCGTTGTGATGTAAATGTCAGCATACGTCCAAAAGGCGATGAAAAACTTTATACTAGAGTCGAGATAAAAAACCTAAATTCGTTTAAATTTATCCAAAAAGCCATAGAATATGAAGTAGAGCGCCAAATACTGTCTTGGGAAGATGGCAAATATGATGAAGAAGTTTATCAAGAAACAAGGCTTTTTGATACAAATAAGCTTGTTACAAAGTCGATGAGAAGTAAAGAAGATAGCGCCGAGTATCGTTATTTCCCAGATCCGGACCTGCTTCCTGTCATAATACCTGATAAGATGATGGAAGAAGCCAGTGTGTTGCCTGAACTTCCAGATGAAAAAAAGGCAAGATATGTAAAAGATCTTGGCATAAAAGAGAGTGATGCCGAAGTCATCATAAGTAGTTATGAGATGGCGAGATATTTTGAAGATCTTATAGAAGCAAAAAACTCACCGAAACTTGCCGTTACTTGGCTTTGTGTGGAGCTTTTAGGGCGTCTTAAAAACGGTGTTACGATAGAAACAAGTCCTGTTGATAGTAAAAAACTTTCAAATTTAATAAGTCGCATAGAAGACGGAACTATCAGTCAAAAAGCCGCAAAAGACGTGCTTGATTATGTTATGGAGCACGATGAAGATGTTAGTAGCGTTATAGAAAAACTCGGTCTTAAACAAGTCAGCGATGATTCGGCGATTTTGGCTATCATTGATAGCGTTTTATCTGCAAATAGCGATAAAGTAGCTGAGTTTAAAAGCGGAAAAGACAAGCTTTTTGGATTTTTCGTAGGTCAAGTTATGAAAGAAGGAAAAGGTGCATTTAACCCAAGCAAGGTAAATAACTTGTTAAAATCAAAACTTTAAGAGTCGTAAATATGAAAATAGCAGTGATAGGAGCCGGTAAGTGGGGACAGGCACTTTTTTTTGCTCTTAAGCAAAAAAATAATTGTGTTATAAGTTCTCGTACAAAAAGAGATTTGGAAGATTTTGTAAATTTAAAAGATGCTTTAGAATGCGAATATATCGTTTTTAGTATAGCTACGCAAAGTATTAAAGAGTTTTTAAATTTAAACTTTATTGATAAAAATCAAAAAATATTAGTTGCTTCAAAAGGTATAGAAACTAGTAGTTCTAAATTTATAGATGAGATATTTTGCGAATTTACCAGTTCTGAAAATTTAGCATTTTTAAGCGGTCCTAGCTTTGCTAGTGAAGTAACACAGAAATTGCCGTGTGCTTTGGTTATCAGTAGTCATAACGAAAATTTGGCAAAAATTTGGGCGGGCGCATTTCCAAATTTTATCAAAACATATATAAGCAGCGACGTTATAGGTAGTGAAATTTGCGGAGCTTATAAAAATGTTATCGCGATCGCAAGTGGAATTTGTGATGGTTTAATGCTTGGGAATAATGCAAGAGCAAGCTTGATATCGCGCGGACTTGTCGAGATGAGCCGTTTTGGCGAGTATTTCGGTGCTAAAAATGAGACATTTTTGGGGCTTAGTGGAGCCGGAGATCTATTTTTAACAGCTTCTAGTGTACTTTCAAGAAATTATAGAGTAGGGCTTGGACTTGCAAAAGGAATGCCTATTCATGAAATTTTAAAAGAGCTTGGAGAGGTTGCAGAGGGCGTACCTACAGCCTATGCTATCACAAGAATCGCAAATGAAAAGTCGATTTATACGCCGATCGCAGCTGAAGTTTGTGCTATGCTAAATGGAAAAAATGTTAAAGAATCACTCAAGGATTTATTAAAAAGAAAATGAAAAAATTAATTATATTTTTTGCTAGCGTTTATTTGTTGTTTGGTGCTTCAAATGATGAAGCAGAGCTTAAAAAGATGATAGGTCAAATGATTATGATAGGATTTAGCCACTCAAGCGCAAATGATAGTTGGACTGATCAACTTGTACTTGATGCAGGTTTTGGTCGTATAGGCGGAGTTATGCTTCTTGCTAGAAATATCAGCACAAAAGACGAGCTTATCAAACTTACGAAAAAATTATCTTCATCAAAATCAAAACACAAGCTTCTCATTGCTATCGACGAGGAGGGCGGAAAAGTCAGTAGATTTATAAATAAAGACGGCTTTAAGCATTTTCCATCGGCCTACGAAGTCGGTAGCAAGATGAATTTAAATAAAGCCGGTATCATATACAAAGATATGGCAGATCAGTTAAAAAACCTTGGAATCAATATGAACTTTGCTCCCGTCGTCGATGTTTATAATCCAAACTCATCTATAATAGGACAAAAAAATAGAGCATTCAGTAAAAATCCTGATGAAGTTATAGCATATAGTAGCGAGTTTATAAAATCATTTGACAAGGCAAACATAAAAACTGTGCTAAAACATTTTCCTGGCCATGGAAATGCTATCAAAGATACTCATAAAGAAAAAACAGTTGTGGATAACTACGATTTTGATGAATTAAAGCCGTATTTTGAGTTGATAAAACGAGGTCAAGCAAGTTTCATCATGGTAGCTCACGTGTATATACCAAATTTAGATGATAAAAATCCGGCGGTTTTGTCAAAACATATAGTAAGCGATATCTTAAAAAATCGTTTTAAATTTAAAGGTGCAGTTATGAGCGACGATCTTCTTATGAAAGGTCTTGGCGAGCTTAGCATAGAACAAAAAGTCGTAAGAGCGATAAATGCCGGAGTGGATATAGTTTTGGTTAGTGAGTATTTTTTAAATAACTCAAACTCTATAAAAATAATAAATGACGCGATATTAAATGCGGTAAATAGCGGCAAGATAAGCAAAGAGCGTATAAAGGACGCCTATACAAGGATACTTAGATCAAAAGAAGGTTTATGAGCTTAATTTATCAAATTCAGCTTTTAAATCGTCTTTTATTTTTTGGCTTACATTTTCTGCATCTTTTAAATTTGAAATAACAAAATCGTCTATTTTGCTTAAAAAATTAAAAAGTTTTTCTTCCCAAACTGCTTTATCTTTTGTGTTTGTATTCATAGTTTGTAAAAAAACGAGTTCTTTGCTAAAATTGCTTAACATCTCTAAACAAGTATCTTTACTAGCACTATCATTTATATTTCCATCGGTTACTAACTCTCTAAGCCATGAGATTTTTTCATCTATGGCATTACAAAAGCTATCATAATATGATAAATTTGGATTTAACTCATCTTTTTCTATCTTTTTTGTTAGTTTGTTGATTTGTGAATTTAAAATAGCTGCGATTATCATCACCACAATGGCTATTAATATAATATCTTGTTCACCCATTTTTTCTCCATAATCCACTGATACCAGCTATTACTAAGCTAATCCAGATCAAAATAAAACTGATAAGCTTGTAGCTATCAAGAGTCTCATTATACACAAAAATAGCAATCAAAAGGCTTAAACTAGGGCTTATATACTGCAAAAATCCTATTGTAGATAGTTTTAGGTATTTTGTTGATGCGTTGAAGGTTAATAGAGGTATTATGGTAACAAATCCGCTTAAAAATAGTAATAATCCATTTAGTTCAAATCCAAATTTACTATTTGAGTTTAATCCAAGATATGAAATATACGCTATAGCTATCGGTACTAAAAGAAGCGTTTCTATAAAAAGCCCTTCAAAAGTCGGAATGCTTACTTTCTTGCGAATAAGTCCGTATAATGCAAAAGACAATGGCAATATAAGAGATATAAAAGGCAAGCTTCCAAGTGCGTAAATTTGAATGCATATAGCAAAAAATACGATTAAAATAGATATTTTTAACGTTGTACTTAGTTTTTCTTTTAAAATTATCGCTCCAAGAAGTATGGAAAAAAGAGGATTTATAAAATATCCAAGACTTGTTGCTAAGATTTGATTTTGATTTACTGCATATATGAAAATTCCCCAATTTGAAGCTATCAAAATTCCGGTTATAAATAGAGTCAAAGCGACTTTTTTTATCTTTAGAAGTCGTTTTACATTAATGATTTTATTTCTAAATTTAAGTAAAATAAAAAGTATGATTGCAGACCAGATTATGCGGTGAGCTAATATTTCTATCGCTCCTACTGAATCTATAAATTTAAAAAATATAGGAAATACGCCCCACATCGCAAAGGTGCTGATACCTAAAATCAACCCCTTTTTATCGTTTATGCTCACTTTTAGCCTTATTAATTAGCGCTTAGATTTCCTAAAAACCTAAGTATCCTAGGATTTTTTTGATTCTCAAAGAACTCTTTTGGATTTTCTATAGTGATTATTTCACCGCCTTCTAGAAACATTATTTTATTTGCTACATCTTTTGCAAAGTTTAGTTCATGAGTTACTAATACCATGGTTTGTTTCTCTTTTGCAAGCAGTTTTAAAGTATTTAATACCTCTCCAACAAGCTCTTTATCTAGTGCGCTGGTCGGTTCATCAAGAAGCAAAATATCCGGATTTAAGGCGACTGCTCTTGCTATAGCTACTCTTTGTTGTTGACCTCCGCTTAGTGAGCTTGGGTATAAATTTATTTTATCGCTAAGTCCGACTTTTTTAATAATTTCAAGAGCTATATGCTCAGCTTCGTCTCTATGTATTTTTTGTACGACAATGAGTCCTTCGGTGACATTTTCAAGAGCTGTTTTATGCGGAAAAAGATTATAAGACTGAAATACCATACCCATTTTTCTTCTAAGTTTTAATATATCTTTTTTATCGATATGCTCACTAAAATCAAGATTTAAAGATCCATCGCAAAAGCTTAAAGTACCATTATTAGGCATCTCTAAGTAATTAAGACACCTAAGAAGAGTAGTTTTTCCGCTTCCACTCGGTCCTATAATGGCTAAAATATCTCCCGTATCTACATGAAAACTAATATCTTTTAAGATATGATTATTTTTTATAAATTTATTTAAATTTTTAATGTCTAGCATATTTCCACCTATAAATGTTTGCTGAATTTAATCTCAAGTTTTGTTTGTAAATAGCCTAAAAATATGCATATGACCCAATATATTAATGCGGCTTCTGAATAAGTAAGTAAAAACTCATAATTTTGAGAAGCTATAGTTTGAGCCTCTCTAAATAACTCAGCTACGAGCACTACTGATGCTAAAGAGCTGTCTTTTACAAGGCTAATAAATGTATTTGAGAGTGTTGGCAAAGCTATTTTAAATGCTTGCGGAGCTATTATTTTTGTAAATGTATCAAAGTTGTTCATACCTATGCTCCAACCAGCTTCCCACTGTCCTTTTGGAACTGCTAAAATGCTAGCTCTTATAGTTTCACTAGAGTATGCACCAATATTTAAGCTAAAAGCTATAATTGAGCTTATAAACGGATTTAAAGTTATACCTATATTCGGTAGTCCATAAAATATGATGAAAAGTTGTACGAGAAGAGGAGTTCCTCTTATTATTGATATATAAAATGCACAGATATATTTTAAAATAGTTGTGAGTAAATTTTTACTTGAATCGATTCTTATAAGGGCTACCATGATACCGATGCTAATACCTAAGATAAAGGATATTAGGCTAAGAGGAATGGTGTATTGCACCGCTCCTCTTATCATAGGTAAGAATGATTCTATATAACTATTCACTTACGTCAATCCCAAAATATTTTTCAGATATTTTTTTGAGAGTTCCGTCTTTTTTCATTGTATCAAGAGCAATATTTATTTTGTCTCTAGCATCTGTTAACTCTTTTTTAAATAAAAACACGCTTTTAGTTCCTTCACCTGTGGTAAATGCTATTTTTACATTTGCATCGTTTGTGGTTTTTAAGTAGTTTAAGATAGCAAGTTTATCGTTCATAGTGCCATCTGCTCTACCTTGACTAACAGCTTTTATGGCAGGTGCAAGATTATCTACTAAAACGATATTTGCTCCATTGGCAACTGCTGTATCATAGTATGCGCTACCTATGGCTTGCGCTATTTTAGTACCGTTTATATCTTTTAAGCTTTTTATAGTATCGTTATTCGCTCTTACTGCTATTGCCGCAGATGTCACTATATAAGGATTGCTAAGAGTATAAAGTTCAGCTCTTTTTGGATTGTTATCGCTTATTTGATTTGCTATCATATCGAAACGATTTGAATTCAGTCCAGAAAATATAGCATCCCAGTTGGTTTCATAAAATTCCGGTTTAAATCCGGCTCTTTT
The DNA here is from genome assembly GCF_032840035.1 of Campylobacter sp. TJR-1. NCBI lineage: Bacteria > Pseudomonadati > Campylobacterota > Epsilonproteobacteria > Campylobacterales > Campylobacteraceae > Campylobacter > Campylobacter sp. TJR-1. The sequence goes on from NZ_JAWIZX010000003.1 coordinate 114,059, forward strand.
AGCTGCTTCTTCTATAACTTCTACATCATATCCTACTAGTTTACCACTGTTATCGTGATAAGTAAATGGACTATATGTTCCTTCTGTGCCTATCCTTAGTACCGGTGCATCGTTTTTATCGCTATTTGCACTGCTGCAACCTATAAAAATCAATGCCGCGAACATAAGGCTAAGTATTTTTTTCATTTTTTATCCTTTTATTATATTTTTGTTATACTATCCAAAATAAATAAATATGTCAAGTTATCATATATATGTTTTAAACTACTATATATCAGTAATAAAAGGATAAAATATAGTAAAACTATATTCTTTTAATATGCTTTGTATACGCATAGATATATTCATATCCAGAGTATAAAGTAAGAGCCACAGCAACCCACAATAAAATTGCCCCACCCCACCACTGCATAGTTATAAATCCTATAGCTATCATCTGAAATATCGTTTTTATTTTACCTGCTAGAGATGCACTTATATCGATGTTTTCGGTTGCCATTACTACCCGAAATCCTGTTATAAAAAACTCTCTAACAAGTATAAGATATACAGCCCAAGGACTTGCTCTATCTACCATCATAAGGCCTAAAAAAGCAGCTAAAATAAGCATTTTATCTGCTAAAGGATCTAGTATTGCTCCTAATTTTGTTTTTTGATTCCAATTTCTAGCGATATACCCATCAAAAAAATCAGTAATACTTGCTATAACAAAGATAAGAGCGCAAAAATAATTTAACCAGCTTATGTACGCAAAATTACTTTGAGTTTCTATTTGCAATAGCAAAAAAAATAGTAACGGTGCAAGAATAATTCTAAGTAGTGCTAGAGAATTTGGAAGGTTAAGACTCATTTAAAAGTTGTACCGCCATCTATTATAAAGGTATGCCCTGTCACCCAACTAGCTTTTGAGCTACATAGAAATAGACATGCTCCAGCAAGATCTGTCGGTTGACCCATTCTACCAAGCGGACTTAATGCGGCCGTGGCGTCTCTAACTTCTTCATAATTTGTAAAAGCTCTTAAAGCGTCAGTTTCTATAGGACCTCCGCTTACTACGTTTACGCGGATATTTTTATCTCCAAGTTCGGTCGCTGCGTATCTTGCCATAGCTTCTACCGCTGCTTTTGCGGTTCCATGACCGCTGTAGTGTTCTATATAAACCAAATTTCCAGTTGAGCTAAGGCTTATAACGCTTCCGCTGCCGACTTTTTCCATCCTTTTTGCCGCTTCTTGCGTTCCGCAGACAAAAGCATTAACGGTTGCGGTGAATATATTGTTTATACCGCGAGGTTTTAATTTCATAAATTTAGTATATCCACCAGCTACTGCTCTACCTGAGATTATAGCGTTTGATATGAAAAAATCAACTCTATCGAAATCCTCGTCTATTTGTAAAAATAGCTCTTTATATGTTTCAGGCTCTAATATATTTAACGCATATGCTCTGCTTTTTATATTAAACTCTTTTTCTAGCTCACATGCTTGTTTTTCAGCCATTTCTTTATTTGAATTATACGTAAATGCTATATTTGCTCCGGCTTTTGCAAACTCTAAAACAATAGCTCTACCGATTCCTCTAGTTCCACCGCTTATTACTAATGTTTTGCCTTTAAACTCATCATTATAACAACTCATTAAAATCCTTTTATATCATAACTTTTCATAGTTTCTTCAATCTTTTTAAGATTATCTACACTTGGGTTGTAAAGCGGAAGTCTATATTCTAAAGTGCCTATAAGGCCTGCTATGAACATAGCTGCTTTTATTGGTATAGGATTACTTTCGCAAAACATTATTTTATTTATATTATAAAGTCTATCATTTATCTCTTTTGCTTTTAAAAACTCATTATCAAGTGCGTAGTGAGTAAGTGCTGCGGTTTGATCTGGAAGTAAATTTGAAGTAACAGATATAACGCCTTTACCGCCATTGCTTAAAATAGGATAGTTTATCGCATCTTCACCGCTTAAAACATAAAGTTTTGGCTCGTGAGCTAGTAGATCAACACATCTATCTATGCTTCCGCTTGCTTCTTTAACTCCGTAAATATTTTCACAGTCGTTAAATAGCCTAATAACGGTTTCAGGAAGTATATCGCATCCGGTACGACCAGGAACATTATATAGCAGCACAGGTATTTTTACCGAGTTTGCTATATTTTTATAATGAAGATAAAGCCCTTCTTGAGTTGGTTTGTTATAATACGGAGCTACAGAAAGTATACCGCCGGCTCCATGAGCTTCTGCAAACTCAGCCAAATCCACTGCTTCATGAGTAGCGTTGCTTCCTGCTCCGGCTAGAACTTTTACTTTTGTATTTTTACAAGTTTCTACGGCTATTTCTATACAAATTCTATGTTCATCGTGAGTTAAAGTGGCACTTTCCCCAGTAGTTCCTACTGGCACAATAGCGTCAATACCATTTTTGATCTGTCTTTTGATGAGCTTTTCATAGCCTGCTTCATCTAGTTTTCCATTTTTGAATGGAGTTATAAGAGCCGTCATAGCCCCAAAAATGGCTTTTTTCATTTTGTTCCTTTCAAGATTATCGTTGTTGAATTTTTACTTACAAAATATTTTTTTGCTATTTTTTGTACGTCTGAACTAGTTAGAGATTCGGTTTTATTTTGCAAATCATAAAGAGGAGTTATATCTCCTCTTGCTATATAACTTCCGTATAAATTTGCAAGTTTGCTAGCACTATCTAAAGAGTAGATGAAATCTGATTTCAACGAGTTTTTTATTTTTATCAATTCTTCATCTTCTACGAGATCTTGTTTTATCTGTTTTATTAAATTTAATAACTCTTTTTGTACCTGTTTGGCTTTAACATCAGGATTGCAAATTGCTATAAATATAAACAATCCATCATCTACGCAGTCCATAGGATAAGCATAAATTTGATTTACTAAATTTAGCTCATCTATGAGTTTTTTTTGTAAAAGTGAGCTTTTACCGCTGCTTAGATAATCTGAAATAGCAGATAGCCCAACTTGATCTTCATGGTTAAATGGCGGAATTTTATATGCTATGGCTACCATTTCCACGTCACTTTGTTTGCATAAAACTACCTCTTTTTTACCGTTTTGCTCCGGCTCTTTAAAATAGAAATTAGGTATATCTTTACCGTTTTTTATATGTTCAAAATGTTTTTTTGATATATCGAAAGCCGTTTGCTCATCTATATCTCCAGTTATCATTAAAAATGCATTTTTTGGTTGATAATATGTTTGCCAAAATGCTTTTATATCATCTATGCTCCAGTTTTGTATATCTGTAAAAAATCCTATCGGAGTCCAATGATACGGGTGATAGATAAAGGCATTATTAAATAGTCTAAAATATAAAAATCCGATTGGATCGTTATCTGTCCTCCATCTTCTTTCTTCTAAAACCACATCTCTTTCTGGTAAAAACTCTTCATTTTTTAAATTTAAGTTTTCCATTATGTCTGAGTATAGCTCTAGCGATTTATCTAAGTTTTGATTTGAACATTTTATAAAGTAATGAGTATAGTCAAATCCCGTACTTGCGTTATTTACTCCGCCAAAACCTTTTACTATTTCATCGAATTCTCCAGCTTTTCTATTTTTTGTAGATTTAAAATTTAGATGCTCTAACATATGGGCGATTCCACTTTTTCCCATAGTTTCATTTCGGCTTCCGACTTTATAAAACAGATCTATACTAATAACGTTTGAGCCTAAATTTAAAGGCGTATGATACACTTCAAGACCATTATTTAGTGTTATTTTACTGAATTTTGGTAGCATTTATTTCCTTAAATTAGCGCCGATTGCTTGAGATATATTCTCAAATCCATCATCTGTTAAAAGATTAACTAATTCTTTATTTATATTTTTGCAGATAGATGGACCTTCAAATATAAAACTTGTATAAATTTGAACTAAACTCGCTCCCATTTTTATACGCTCATAAGCTTCTTTTGCATTGTCTATACCTCCGCAGCTTATAAGAATTGTTTTGCCAAAAAGCTCTTTTGCTATGTTCTTAAACATCTCTTTGCTTTTTTGAGTTATTAAAGCTCCGCTTAAGCCGCCAAAGTTTTTTGCATTACTGCTTAATGAATAATCTATACTAGTATTGTTTACAATAATCGCGTCTATGCCCAAATTCGCAGCATTTAAGCATATTTGTATAGCTTTATCCTCTTTTATATCCGGAGATATTTTTAATATAGTAGGTTTATTAGTAAGCGGTTTTATTATCTCAAATAGTTCTGTTATAAATTTATCTTCTTGCAAATCTCTTAAATTCGGAGTATTCGGCGAACTTAAATTTAAAACAAAAGCATCGCAAAATCCGCTAAGTTCGCGTACTAAAAGTTCGTAATCTTTTATAGCCTCTTCATTTGGAGTAATCTTGTTTTTTCCTATATTTGCAAATAACGGCACGGCAAACGGATAGAGTTTTTCTACTCGTTTTTTTATCTTATCTACTCCATCATTATTAAATCCCATAGCATTTTGTATACTTTTTTCTTCTATGAGTCTAAAAAGACGCGGTTTTGGGTTTCCTGGTTGCGGTTTTGGAGTTAGCGTACCATACTCTAAATATCCAAATCCAAGAGCCAATAGAGCTCTTAACATAGTTGCATTTTTATCGAATCCACCGGCGAGTCCAACTGGATTTAAGAAATTTAACCCAAATATATTTTGTGACAATTTTGTATCTGTATAACAAAATTTATCTACTAGATAATCTGCCGCAAACGGCAAATTTGCAGCTGTTCTTAAGCCGCATTCGGCTATTTTATGGGCAGTTTCTGGGTCTAGTTTGAAAAACAGTTTTTTAATATCTCTATAATCCATAGCCTTCCTTTAAAATCAACAATTTTAGCCAATGTAACCTTAAAATTACCATTAACTAAGGCTCCCGAGCTTCAATTTCTTATATACTTCACACTCATTTTCTAAAGTTTTATCATCTCCAAATCCTACTATTTTGCCGTTATCTAAAACAGCGATTTTATCGGCATTTTTTACCGTGCTTAATCTATGTGCTATTACAAATATTATTTTATCTTTGCTAAGTGTTTCTATGGCATTTGTTATCTCTTTTTCGCTTTCATTATCTAAAGCGCTCGTAGCTTCATCAAATATTAAAATTTGCGGATTTTTATACAAAGCTCTTGCTATTGCTATTCTTTGTCTTTGACCGCCGCTTAAATTTGCTCCGAATTCATCTAAGATAGTGTAAATTCCGTTGTCTAATTTATCTACAAAGTTATAAGCATTTGCCGTTTTAAGAGCGCAAACTACTTTTTTCTCATCAATTTCACCGCTATAAGCTACATTTGCAGCGACGCTCTCATTGAATATATAAACTCTTTGAGTTACTAAACCTATGTTTTGTCTGAGACTTTTTAAGCTAAACTCGCAAATATCGTTTTCATTTATGAGAATGCTACCGCTGTTTGCATCGTAAAATCGCATTAATAAATTTATAAGTGAAGTTTTACCGCCTCCGCTGCTACCTACAATCGCTATCATTTGACCTTTATTTACTTTTAAACTTATTCCTTTTAGCACTTTTTTATCGTTATAACTAAAGTGTATATCTTGTAATGTTATAGAATTTATCGTTTTAGGAAACTCTAAATTTCCACCTATAATGCTAGCGCTTCTATCAAGAAGCTCAAATGTTCTTTCACTAGCCGCTACTGCATCTTGCATTTTATTATATAGACTTGATATACGTTTTATCGGTGTATAAAGCATAAAAAGCGCAGTTAAAAACGAGAAAAAACTTCCTACTGTTATAGTTCCGTCTATAACTTGTTTGCCGCCGATGATTATGACTACAGCAACTCCTATAGAGCCTAATGTTTCCATCATTGGACTCACCAACTCGTTTACTTTTACGCTTTTTAAATTTAACCTAAAAAACTTCTCGTTATGTTCATCAAATCTTTTTAACTCTTTATTTTCTGCATTATTTGCTTTTACTATTTCGATATTTGAAAAAATTTCACTTAGAACTGAACTTATGTCGCTTGTTTTTTCTTGAGATTTGTGTGATATTTTTTTCATTTTTTTTGCAAGTCTAGATAAGGGATAGATGGCTATAGGAAATATAACAAGAGCAAAAACAGCCAAAGTAGGGCTTTGGTAAATAACTACTACTAGCAGCCCGATGATCGTTATAAACTCTCTTGTAAGCTCAGGTATCATAGATGATACTATGCTTCTTATGCGTTCTATGTCGCTTGTGTTTCTGCTTATTAGCTCGCCTGTTCTAAATTTATTAAAAAAGCTCATGTCGAGAATTAGCAGATTATCAAGGAGTTTTTGTCTAAATCTTTTTACCATATCTTGGCCGATATATGCTGTAAAGTATGCTTGAAGATATGTTCCAAGGCTCTTTAAAAAATAAATAGCAATAATAGCATAAGGAAGCAGATATAACAGACTTTCGTTTTTTTCTACAAAAATTTTATCTAAAACAGGCTTTACTAAATATGCCGAAACCGCAGTGCCCACGCTTGCCATGATCATTCCTATTATGGCTAACGCAAATTGCGGTATATAGTCTTTAAAATACGGAATGAACCGTTTAAATACATCTTTTACTCCGTTCATACTTTCTCCCACATTGTGCCGTTTGGAGTATCCATTATAGATATATCCATATTTGTTAATTTATCTCTTATCTGATCGGCAAGTATAAAGTTTTTATCTTTTTTTGCCATATTTCTTTGATCTATGAGAACTGAAATTTCTTGTTTTAAACTATCATCTACACCCCATTGAAACCATTTGAACTCATCGATATATAGTATTCCAAGAAGCTCTTTTACAAATTCCAAATTAGAAACCAAAATCTGTTTAAAATCTCTGTTTTTAGGCTCGTTATCTAGTTTTGCGTTTGCGTTATTTACCATTTCATCAAGTATCGCAAGAGCCACCGAGATATTCAAATCATCGCTCATAGCATCTAAAATATCTTTTTTAAATTTAGCATCTGTCTTACTGGCTTTAACTCCTATCAATCTTTTTTTTAGACGGTAAATTTTATCAAGTCTTTTTTTGCTGGATTTTAGATCATCTATATCGTAGTTGAAATTTGCTCTGTAATGACTGCTCATCAGATAAAACCGCAAAGCTTCGCCAGGAACTAGCTCAAGTGCATCTTTTATAAAAAATGAATTTCCGAGGCTTTTGCTCATTTTTTCATTATTTATTTGCACAAAACCGTTATGCATCCAGTATTTAGCGAGATTTTTATTATAAGCGCATCTGCACTGAGCGGCCTCGTTTTCATGATGCGGAAAAAGTAGATCTGCACCTCCGGCGTGGATATCTATTTCAAACTCACAGCTTCCACAAAAATGGTCTTTTATCATCGCTACACATTCGCTGTGCCAGCCCGGTCTTCCACGTCCAAATGGACTATCATACCAATTTTCATCAAATTTCCATAATACAAAATCCTTTTCATCTTTTTTTTCATCTTTTGAGGCTACTCTTGCTATTAAATTTTCGTCTTTTCTACCGCTTAAGCTAAGGTATTTATCGTCTTTACTAGTATCAAAGTAGATGCCGTCATCTATTCTATACGCCCAGCCATCTTCAAATAAAGTTTTTATATAATTTATAATAGAAGTTAAACTTGTAGTAGCTTTTGGCTCTATATCCGCATCTGCGACGTTTAGAGCGTACATATCGGCTTTGTATCTGCTTATATAATGATTTGTTATATCCTCTAAACTTTTACCGGTTTGGCTCATTTTTTTTAGTATTTTATCATCTATATCCGTGAAATTTTTTATAAATTTAACTTTATATCCAAGAGATTTTAAGGTGCGGCGAAGTAGATCAAAGCTTATGCTGCTTTTTGCGTGACCTAAGTGAGCGTCATCATATACCGTAGGCCCGCAGACATATATATTTGCTTCATCTTCTCTAATCGGTTTAAATTCAACCTTTTGTTTTAAAACGCTATCGTAAATAATCATAAATAAATTCCTTAAAATATATGATAAAAAAAGTAAAAACTATACCGCTAAAAATAGTTATAAGAGTTTTTTTACTAAGGATTATATCTAAAAAGTTTTTAAATCCAAAAATGAAAATAACATAAACTAGCAAGAATAATCCAGAAGCAGACCCGGCAAGCGCTAATCCCATTGCGCCAAGCGGTTTAAATAAAATTAAGCTTAATATTACGTTTAAAATAAGCGAATAAATTGAAATTTTTGCGGCTATTTTTTGTTTCATGTTCGCATATAACCAGAGTGAAAATAGTTTATAAAGCCCAAAAGGTATAAGCCCTAACATATACATTTGTAGGACTTTTGCGGCTTCTATCGTATTGTTTGCATTGAACTCGCCTCTTTGAAAAAGTAGCCAGATAATTTCTCTAGCTAAAACTATTCCGCCAATAGTAGAAAATATAAGTAAGAAAAATAGTATATGAAAGCTTTTTGCTAATAAGTCATGAGCATTTTTAGTGCTATTTGCTTTGATCTGTTTTGAAATTTTTGGAAATATCGCAGTTGATAATGCAATTGCAAAAAGCGCAAGAGGAAGCTGAAAAATTCGGTTTGCATAGTAAAGATAACTGATGCTCCCAGCCATTAAGAAGCTAGCTATAAACGTGCTTATAAAATCGCTTAGTTGGTTTGCGCTGCTGCCTACTACTCCTTGAGAAAAATTTGCCCAAAATCCTTTGCTGGAAGCTCTTTTTCCTTTTATGAATTTAAATATTCCAAGATTTAACAATTTTATCAAATTCAGTTTTTTTAAAGCTATAATATGAGTTATCACTTGCAAAATACCTCCCGCCACAACTCCCCAACTGAGATAATATACTATGTCGCTTTGAGGTAAATTATTTGCTAGAAGCAGAGCAGTTATCATCGATAAATTTAGAAGTGCAGTACTAAAAGCTGTAGTGCTAAAGTGGTTTTTATACTGTAAAACAGATGCAAATAACGTAACTATAAATATACAAATCAGATACCAAAAGTTAATTCTTACAAGAGGAACAGCTAAATTTATACTATTTTCATCAAACCCGTAAGCTAAAATTTTTGTTACAAACGGTGCAAAAATCATAACTCCTAGCGTAAGAACAAGCATAGTTGAGCTAAATTTTAAAAGAATCTCTGCTAAAAATAGACCTTTATTAGATACTTTTACGAAATTAGGCAAAAATGCTTGAGTAAAAGCTCCTTCTCCAAAAAGTCGTCTAAATAGATTCGGAAGTTTAAAAGCGACAAAAAATATATCGCTCCAGACACTTGCTCCAAGTGCATTTGCAGTCATTAGATCTCTTATAAGCCCAAGAACACGAGAAACCAAAATTCCAAAGCTATTTGTAAAAAAGTATTTTAGCATAGACTCCGCCAGAAAAATATTGTTATTGTGAATAATAAATGAAAATTTTGCTTATTATATCTTTGGTTTGCTAAATTCGGTATTTAAATTTACTCTAATTTAAAGTCAAATTTATAAAAAATCATAAATTTTTACTTAAATTTAAAAATATTTCGAATATTTTGCTATAATAAGTCTTGTTTTTAAGTATAATTAAAGCAAAATATACAAAAGAGTTTTTTGACTGACGACAATTCAATAATTCCACACTAGATGATTGCTTTTTGATATTCTCTTTATATTTTAGTTTTATAAGATCAAACTTATTTTTACAAATTTTTAAGGCTTTAGCCTTTAACACAAAAGGAATAAATTTTTATGTTATTTTCAGATTTCGATCTCAGCTCTGCTATATTAGAAGCATTAAAAGAGCTAAATTACGACGCTCCTACGCAGATCCAACAAGTCGCGATACCTGCTATAATGCAAGGAAAAGATATCTTAGCAGGAGCTAGGACAGGCGCGGGAAAAACTGCTGCATTTGCGCTACCTATATTAGAAAAATTATCGTCAAAAGAACGCAACAAAAAGCGTCCTCAAACTCGTGTTTTAGTGCTTGTTCCTACAAGAGAACTTGCAAATCAAGTCACGCAAAACATCAAATCTTACGCGAAAAAGTTACCGTTTAAAACTTTGCCAGTATTTGGCGGAGTTAGCTCTTACCCACAAATTCAAGCTTTAAAAAGTGGTATAGATATCGTAGTGGCGACTCCTGGCAGACTTTTGGATCTTGCTTTGCAAAATGCTTTAAGCTTAGAGCATATCGATACGCTAGTATTTGACGAGGCTGATCGTATGTTTGATATGGGATTTATCCACGATATCAAACAAATAGTAAAAATGCTTCCTGAAAAAAGACAAAATTTACTATTTTCCGCGACGTATCCAAGTGAGGTTATGTCGCTTTGTAATTCTATGCTAAAAGATCCTTTGCGTATCCAAATAGAAGAGCAAAACAGCACTGCTTTAAATATCATACAACGCGTGATTTTAGTAGATCGAGATAAAAAAATGGAGCTTTTAAACGAGGTTTTTGGAGTGGAGAGCATAGATCAAGCTTTGGTTTTTACTCGTACCAAAAGAAGTGCGGATAAATGTTCGTCTTATCTACATACTTTAGGCTTTAGCGTAGCTGCTTTGCATGGAGATAAAAGTCAAAGCGTGCGTTCAAAAACACTTGAGAAATTTAAAAACGGTAAAATAAAAATTCTTGTAGCAACGGATATAGCAGCGCGCGGATTAGACATAAAAGAACTTCCGTTTGTTATAAATTTAGAGCTTCCAAATGTGCCTGAGGATTATGTTCATAGGATAGGTAGAACAGGACGCGCCGGAAATGATGGCGTTGCGATATCTTTGGTTTGCGTTGATGAGTTTAAGTTTTTAATCGATATTGAAAAATTGATCGATAAAAAACTAATAAGAGAAAGCTTTAGCGGATTTGAAGCCGATCTAAGAGTAAAACCTCAGCCTATCAGACGTGGACAAAATATGAACAAAATCTCAGAACGAGATGACAGAAACGGAAATAAAATAGATAAAAAAGAGAGAAAGCCAAGAGAGTTTAATAGCGATAAAAAAGACGAGTCAAAACGCGGTAGAAATAGAGATGATTTTAAGGGTGAATTTAGGGACAGACCAAAAAAAGACGAAAAAAGAAAATTTGATGATAAGAGATCTAAATTCGGCTTTGATAAAGACTTTGGCACAGATGAGCGCGAGACGAAAAAAGATGGCGATTTTAAACGTAAATTTAAAAAAGACGAGTCAAAACGCGAATACAGAAGAGATGGTGTCAAGAGTGAATTTTCAAAAGACAAAAAGGAATTTTCTAAAAATAGTCGCGCAAAAGATTCAAATAGTAGTTTTGATGGCGAAGCAAAAAGAGAATTCAAATTTAAAAAAGACGATAAAAAATTTGGCGAGAAAAAGCCTTTTGGAGATAAAAAGAAATCTTTCGGAGATAAAAAATCTTTTGATGACAAAGACAAAAAATTTAGCGGCGAAAAGAAATTTAGCTCTGATAAAAAGCCTAGAAGTAGTGACAAAAGTTCTGATGAAAAATATTCTGGTAATAAATTTAGCCCGAAAAAGAAATTTGGAAGTGACAAACCAGACAGAGGCGATAAATTTACTAAAGACGCTCCAAAGCCAAGAGCTTCAAGCAGACCACGCAAACCACAATCTGATAAAAAATCCACTACAAAATAGATATTCTATAGCGATTTAACCAAATTTAGCATTATGAAAATAGTGCTAAATTTATCTATTTTCAATTAAAATACAAGAAAACTATTATAGAATAACAAGTTGTATTTTTATTATATTTTTTAAGGTTTTAAGATGATTTTTGAGCGACAAGATTTTCAACAAGAGTGTATAAATAATATTATAAGCATTCTTCAAGATTTTAATTTTAAAGAGCAAAATAATCTTAAAGACTGTCTTAAACATTTTTACGAAAATTACCCATTACCTTATAAAACTACTAGTGATAAACTAAATTTAGATATCCTTATGGAAACAGGGACTGGTAAAACATTTACGTATTTGAATTTAATATTTGAACTAAATAAGCATTATAAACAGAATAAATTCATCATTTTTGTGCCTAGAAAAGCTATTTTAGAATCGGTAAAACAAAATATTAAGCTTACACAAGATTATTTTTATAATATTTATAAGACATATCTTAAAACATACATTTATAGCGATACAAATAGTAAATCTTCTATCATAAATCATTATATAAAAAATGAAGATGAATTATCTGTTTTGATTCTTACAAATAGTGCGATAGATAAAAAAGATAATATCTTAAATCGCAGACAAGAAAGCTTATTTAACAATGGAACGATATTTGAAAATATTATAAACTTAAAGCCTATTTCTATTATCGATGAGCCACATCTTTTAAAGGGTGATAAATTTAGTGCCAATTTTTCTAAATTAAATACGCTTTATTTTAGATTTGGTGCGACCTTTCCAAGTGAAGATGAGTTTAAACTCTCAAACGTAGCTTACATCCTTGATAGCGTCAGTGCTTTTAAAAACTATCTTGTAAAGCAGATAAAAGTAAGCCAAATAACAAGCACAGACGATGATCTTGCTTTGTTAGAATCCAACACCAAAGATAAAAAAGCTATATTTTCTTATTTTGTTTCAGGAATAGACAAAAAAATTACTTTGCATTATGGTGATGATTTGGGATTGATTAATTCTAAATTTAGCGGCGTAACTCTCCAAAAAGTTACTAAAAACAAAGCCCATTTAAGTGATGGTAATGTTGTAGAAACCAAATCCTCTTATAGATTGAGCCAAGAAGAGATAACAAATTTGCTAAAAGTGTCTATAGACTTGCATTTTGAAAAAGAAGAGCTTTTGTTTGCCAAAAATATCAAGGCATTGAGTCTATTTTTTATCCCAAATATAGATGATTTTAGAGGTAAAAATCCATTTATCAAAACTAAATTTGAAGAGCTATACAAGAAAAAAAGAGAAGAAATTTTAAAGCAAAATTTAAGTGATGAGTACAGGGCTTATCTTATGCGTGATTTTGATGATAATCAAAATTTGTGCGTTCATCAAGGATATTTTAGCGGTGATGCTAAGCCAAGCAAAGGCGAAAAAGGAACAGACAAAGAGAGTCAAGAAGCAAGAGATATAAGACTTATCTTAGAAGAAAAAGAAAAACTTATTAGTTTTAATACTTCTTTGCGTTTTATATTCAGCGTTTGGGCATTGCAAGAAGGCTGGGACAATCCAAATATATTTACTCTCACAAAGCTTGCAAGCAGCTCAAGCGATATCAGTCGCCACCAGCAAGTTGGTCGTGGGCTAAGACTTTGTGTGAATGCAAGCGGCAAGAGAGTGACACACAGCTTTATAAATTACAATGATGCTTTGTTCTATGACATTAACTCAATTGATATGATAATAAGTGGATCTGAACGAAGCTATATACAAGGCTTACAAGATGAAATCAAAAATTCCAGCTTTAGCTTCAATGGTAGCATTTTGTATGAAAATATTCTTAATGTATTTGAGTTAAATTCAAGGCAAAAAAATAGATTTTTTACTGATTTGGAAAATGATGGAATTTTGGAATTTGATGAAGAAAATGACCGCTACAATATCATTTCGCCAATTTATGAGTATATGAAAGAAAATCAAAGCTTAAAAGAGCTTTTAAAAGATAAATTTGATCCTATCTTAGAAGTTTTTAAAGACTCGTCAAATAAAACAAGCCAAATCATAAATAAAAACCTAAGCTCAAAAAATATAAAAATCAAAAATCATCTTGCTAAAGAGTTTAAAGAGCTTTGGCAAACCATAAATAAAAAGTCTAAAATCATATATAAAAACATAAAAACTGATGAGCTTATAAAATCAGTAGTAAATAAATTTAACCATATAAAATTAGATCCAAATTTTATCTATTTAGAGACTAAAAAATATGACGCTCAAAACAACAAAATCATCACAGAAAACACCCAAACAATAGATAAAATAACCTATAGAGATATAAGAATAATAGAGCTTTTAAAAGATTTTTGTATTACTTATAAATTGCCGATAAATTTTTGTATTAAAATTTATGATAAATTAAATAAGAGCAGTATTAAAAATAATCCTAAAAAAGCATTTGAACTATTAAAAGATATTATAAAAGATAGTTTGCACACTAGTCTTATATCTTCAGTCTCTTATGAATTTAGCCAAAACCAGTTTTCAAATTTGGCTCTAGAAGACGCCTTATATGAAAGCTCAGGCGAGCCTAAAAGTAGCATAGAACAACACAAATTAGGCAGATACATCACAAAAGATAAAAACCCAAGTAGTGCTTACTTATACGAAACGGCAGTTTGGGACTCAAGGCTAGAAGAAGAAGTCATCTTAGAAGATATCCAAAGTGTGGAAAACTCTGAAATCAGCATTTTTGCAAAACTTCCTAAATTTAGCATTCCAACGCCTTTTAAAGACTATGAGCCTGATTTTGCTTATTTGTTAAAAGATAAAAATGGCAAAAAGATATTTTTTATTTGTGAAACAAAAGGCTACGACAAAAAAGAAGATATTCCACCAAACGAACAAAAAAAGATAGATTACGCTAAAAAATTCTTTGAAAGTTTAGAAGGTAGTTTAAAAGATATAAAAGTTAGTTTTAAAACACGCATAAACAAGCAAAGCTTAGTAGAAATTTTACAAGAGGTATTAAAAAATGATAGATAAAAAAAATATCAAAGAAGCAAATATTATAGAGCCTATAAAAGACGGGCTTTACGACACTTTAAAAAGCAAATTTCCTCAAACCATAAATAGCGATGGAGCAGTAAATTTTGACGCTATAAAGATGCTTTTAGGTATCGGAGTAAAAGAAAACATTAAAGGCTATGAGTTAAACTGGATAGGCAAAGGTCTTGCAAATGCACTTTATAATACACCTTGCGATAAAGAGCTCAAATTTGAGCCAACCAAAAGCAAAGATATAGACACAACGCAAAATGTCATCATCAGAGGCGATAATCTTGACGCTCTTAAGCTACTCAAATCAGCCTATTATGAAAAAGTAAAAATGATCTACATAGATCCACCATATAACACCAAAAATGAAAATTTTATCTATCCAGATGATTTTAGGAGAGATTACAAGCAAATTTGCATAGAAACCGAACTTATCAAGATAGAAGTAGATGAATTTGGCAATGAAACAGAGGTGCCAAGTGAAGCTATGAATTTTTTTACTAGCGCAACAAACACCAAAAGCCATAGCGGTTGGCTTAGTTTTATGTTGCCACGCCTTAAGCTTGCTAGAGATCTACTCCGTGATGATGGCGTGATATTTATAAGTATAGATGATAACGAACAAGCAAATTTAAAAATCCTTTGTGATGAGATTTTTGGGGAAGAGAATTTCGTAGCGTGTCTGCCAAGAGTAACCAAAAAAGCAGGTAAATCTACAAATAAAATTGCTTTAAACCACGATTATTTATTGTGCTATGGACAATGCGAATTAAGTCAAGTTGAAGTAGATGAAAAAGAATACAAAGAAAAAGATGAATTTTTTGATGAGAGGGGCGGTTATAAATTAAATCAAACGCTAGATTATAATTCTTTGCAATATAGCAAAACTATGGATTATGAAATTAAAATAGATTATAAATTATTTTATGCTGGAAGCGATAAGGCTTTATTTGAAGAAAGAGCAAAAGGAAATCACAATAGAATTGATTGGGTTTGGAGATGGAGCAAGGATAAGTTTGACTTTGGCTTAGAAAATGGCTTTATAGAAATAAGAAATAATCGTATTTACACAAAAACTTATTATAAATGTAAAATAAGTGATAAAAAGCCTTATAAAATAGAATATTTTGATAGAACAAAAAATGTTTCTAGTTTAGAATTTATAGATAACAAATATTCTAATGATAACGCAAATAAAAATTTACAAAGCATTTTTGAGCAAAAGAATATTTTTGATTACTCAAAAAGTGTTGAAATGGTAAAATTTTTAATTACACAAGCGTGTTGTCCTACAAATGGCGACATTATCCTTGATTTTTTTGCTGGTAGTGGCACAACCGCTCACGCTGTGATGGAACAAAACGCCATTGATGGCGGAAATCGCAAATTTATCTTAGTTCAGCTTGATGAGAAAATTGATGAAAAAAAGAGCAAAACCGCTTTTGACTTTTGTAAAAATGAGCTAAAAAGCATTAGTCCAAATATCAGCGATATTACGATTGAAAGAGTAAAAAGAGCAGGTGAGAAAATAGAAGCAAAAACGAAAAATTTGGATTTAGGATTTTGCGTGTATGATATGACTAGCAAAGAAGATATCGTGCAAGTAGGTGATGAGCTAACCTTGTATCAAAACCTAGAGCTTAGCCCGCAAGATAGAGCTTTAAATTTAGCTCTTCAAAGTGGAAAAACGCTTGATCTAAAGTTTAAAGAAATTTGCAAAAACAAGCTTTATAAATCAAGTAACGTTTACTATATAATAGGCTTTGATGATGAGGTGATAAAAAGCTTAGAAGAGACCACGGATGAGTTGGTTTTTATGAGTGGATATAGTGATATAAGCTTAGAAAGTTTTTTAAATTTGCAAAGCATTTTAAAAGATAGATTAAATGTAGTGTATTAAAAAAGGAGATGTTTTGGAAAATTTTTTTGAATTAACAACGAGAGAACATTATATGGGTTCTAGAAATGAGATACTTGGAGTAGATTTAGAAAAAAATCCAGAGAATTTGGATGAATTTATTAATAGCTCTATGGTACTTAATAAAATGAGTAAAAAAGATCATTATATAACTAATCTATATAAAAACGGTGCTTGTCTTATTTATAAAGATATGATGGAAAATAGTGGATTGATAATAAAAATAGCAGAAGTAGAAGAAAAAAATATTATATCTTCTATGTATCCATTTTTTAATAATATAGGACTTATCTATAGAGCAGAAATTTATAATATATATTTGGACAGATGGCGTAAATGCACAAATATGTTTTGAAATAGCTGATCATAGCATAGAATTTTTAGATACAAATTTTTTATCTCAAAGAGAAAAATATATGCCAAATAAAGAGTTTCGAGCTAAAATTTATGGTGTTGCTTTTTTGGCTTGTAGACTAAAAGATGAAGAGATAACTTTCGATATCAAAACTGATGAACAAGCTAGGGTATTTGAGAAAAAAATAGGTGAAAGTTTTACCTTGCACACTAATGAGATGAGAAGTTGTATTTGTGGAGATGAAAATGTAAGCGATATAGATGAGTATACTATCACAGGTAGAGTTAATGCTATAAGAAAAATAACTTTAGATTTTTGTGGTACTGAAGCTTTTATATGTAGCGTTGATTGTATCACTGTGAATTCGAGTGAATTTATGGATATGGAAATTCTTATAACAAAAGATATTTGGAAAGAAGAAAATCCACCGCAAATTGATAGTTTTATTTCTGTTAAGATATATTTTGCCGGGGAAATCTTGGATTGATTGAATTTATAGTAAAGGAGGCTAAATTGATAAATTTACCAAAAAATTGCGTAGTTTTTACATATCCAAAAATGGGAAAAAATGGAGAGTTCTTACCTGATGAGCTAAAAAATTTAGCTGGGCTTACTGGATGTACAAATCAGTGTAAAGCTTATCAGCAAAATTTAAATTTGATAAAAAATATCGGCTTCGAACTTGTCGCCATTAGCTCACAAAGCCAGAGTGAAATAAGCGAATTTAAGAATTCTTTAGGACTTGATTTTAAGCTTATTAGTGATCCAAATTTTAAACTTGAAGGTGAGCTAAATTTAAAAACATTTCAAACTCTTAACGGTAAAAAATTTTACCATCGTCAAACTTTGATATTTAACAACTGTAGTCTTATAAAACGTTTTGATTTTGTAGAAAATCCGCAAAATGATGTAAAAAACGTAATAGAAGTTTTAAACAGCATAGATTAAATTTGATACTCTAAAAATAGCCAAAATTTATATTTTAAGAAATGTTTAGCTAAAATATATCCCAAAATTTAACAAGGATATCTTATAAAACGTTTAGCTGTGGCAGTTTCTGGCAGAAGCGGAAGCGGTAAAACTACGCTCATCGCAAAGATAGCAAGCAAGCTCATAGAACAGGGCTACAAAGTAGCTATCACAAAGCATGATCCAGGCGATAAGTCTAAATTTGACAAAGAGGGCAAAGATAGTTATCTTTTTAGTTCGCTTGGCGCAGACGTTGCAGTAGTAAGTCCAAAACGCACTACCGTGCTTTTGCAAAGCGGACTTTTTGGGGGAGATGAGCGCGTAGGCTCAGAGGCTCACGACAACAAAACAGAGGAATTCTCGCCTAGCAAAACAGAGTGTGAGAATGACCTAAAGAAGCTTATAAGCTATTTTGGCGAGTTTGATTATCTTATAGTCGAGGGGCTTAAGTTTATCCCATTGCCTCGCATAAGCGTATTTAGGGATGAGGTTGATGATAGATATAAGTCATTTAGTGATGCTTACGCTACAAATTTAGACGGTTTTGCTAATGGGAATAAGCCTAAATTTGGACTTGACGATATAGAAAATATCATAAAATGGATAGATAATAATGCAAAAAGGGTATAAAATGCAAGAAATTATAAAAACTATAGAAAAAATCGCAGTTAAAATAAGCGAAGAGTTAAAATACGCCGACCTTGGCTACACGGATCATGCAAACTCCACAGGCGACACTCAGTTAAAACTTGATGTCAAAAGTGACAACATCATCACACAAGAGTTTATAGGAGTTTCAAGCGTAAGATCACTTGTAAGCGAGGAAAAAGAAGACGCGCTCGATATCCATAAAGACGGCGAGTTTATCATCGCTTATGATCCACTTGACGGAAGTAGTTTGGTCGATGTAAATTTCGCCGTCGGAAGTATTTTCGGTGTATATAAAAACGAGTTAAAACCCTCAAATTTAGTAGCGGCGATCTACTGCATTTATGGACCTAGACTTGAAATGGTAGTGTGCGAAGATACTCCAAAACTTTACCGTTTAGATAGAGATGGAAGCTTTAAATTTATAAAAGATCTAAGTCTAAAAGAAAAAGGTAAACTAAACGCGACTGGCGGTACTCAAAAAGGCTGGAGCGGGGCTCATAGAGACTTTATAAAAACTCTATTTGATGAGGGTTATCGCCTTAGATATAGTGGTGCCATGGTTAGTGATTTACATCAAATTCTACTTAAAGGCGGCGGACTTTTTAGTTATCCGGCTACAACTGACGCGCCAAACGGAAAGCTTAGAGTTACTTTTGAAGTTTTGCCTTTTGCTTTCATATATGAAAGAGCCGGCGGCGCTACTACAAATGGAGAAAACAAGTCTCTTTTTGAGATAAACTTAGAAAAAATTCACCAAACAACGCCTTGCTTTTTCGGCTCAAAATATGAAATAAACAGACTTTTAGAGTTTTACAATGACTGAGTTAAAAGAGTTTAAAGATATAGACGAAAGTATCTATGAAAATAAAAAATTAGACGTCGAAGATTGCCGAAATAAAAGCGTTAGAGATGTCGATAAAAGTTGCTCAAATTGCTCTAACGTATTTCGCTGCGATAAGATAAAAGAGTTTGTAGCGCTTCAGTTCGAGATAACAACATCAAAACTCAAACAGTGCCAGCAGAGTAATTCTTTAAACAGTTGTATGAGCTGCGAGCTATTTTTTAAATGTGAAAATAGAAAAAATTATGTCAACGCCACCTATGAAAAGATGAACGAGGGCAGAGGTGGCGAGTTTGACTTTTAAATTTAAAAAAAAGGAAATAGATGAAAAAATTTATAACAACACCGATTTATTATGTAAATGACGTGCCTCATATAGGTCACGCGTACACAACTATTATAGCCGATACCATGGCTAGGTATTACCGTCTAGTAGGATATGATACGTTTTTTTTAACAGGAACCGATGAGCATGGTCAAAAGATAGAAGAGGCTGCTAAAGCACACTGTAAAACACCTAAAGAGTACGCCGATGAAGTAAGCGCTAAGTTTAGATCTCTTTGGGATGAGTTTGAGATTAGTTATGATCATTTTATAAGAACTACCGATGACTACCATAAATTTACCGTGCAAAATGTATTTTTAAAAATGTATGAAAAAGGTGATATATATAAAGGCGAATATGAAGGAAATTACTGCGTTAGTTGTGAGACGTTTTTTCCGCAAAATCAGCTGATAGATGATGAGTTTTGTCAGGATTGTGGTAAAAAAACAAGAATCGTCAAAGAAGAGAGTTATTTTTTCAAACTCTCGGACTATCAAGATAAGTTATTAAAATGGTATGAGAAGGGCAATTGTATACTTCCAAAAGGCAAGAAAAATGAGGTTATAAGCTTTGTAAAAGGCGGTTTAAAAGATCTATCTATCACTAGAACCAGTTTTGAATGGGGAGTGAAGCTTCCTAGTAGTTTAAATGAGCCGCGTCATGTTATGTACGTGTGGCTAGACGCGCTTATAAACTATCTTTCGGCGCTTGGCTATACTACCGATAACAAAAGAATGGATTATTGGAACGATACGATGCATTTAGTTGGAAAAGATATCTTAAGATTTCATGCCGTTTATTGGCCTGCGTTTTTGATGAGTTTAGAACTTCCTCTTCCTACTAGCGTGGCAGCTCACGGTTGGTGGACAAGAGATGGTAAGAAAATGAGTAAAAGTATAGGAAATGTAGTAGATCCAAGAGCCGTGGCAAATGCTTACGGACTTGAGGCTTTTAGGTATTTTTTGCTTCGCGAAGTACCGTTTGGTCAAGACGGTGATTTTTCGCAAAAAGCTCTTATTGATCGTATAAATAGCGAACTTAGTAATGATTTAGGAAATTTACTGAGCCGTATAGTAGGAATGAGCTCTAAATACTCAAATTATGAGATAAATAGCCAAAACGTAACTAAGCTTTATTTAAATGAGTTAGAATCTGCTAAAACTCATCTTGATCAAGCTATAGAAGCTATAAACGAAGTAGCTACAAATCGTTATTTGGAGGAGCTTTGGAAAGTTTTAAGTCTAGCAAACGCAAGTGTAGCAAAGTATGAACCTTGGAATTTGATAAAAGAGGGTAAAACAGACGAAGCAAACGCTTTAGTCGCTTTAGTAGCAAATTTACTTGCAAAAGTAGCTGTTTTATTAAGTCCGGCTATGCCAAAAAGTAGTGATAAAATAGCTAAAACTTTGGGCTTTGAGATAAATACTAAGACTTATAACGATATTATTTTGAAAAATGAGCTTTTAAATTTAAAATCAAGCAGCACGGAACCTCTTTTTACTAAAGTAGAATCCGAGCTTATGGCTGTTCCTGATATGAGCAGTGCAATCAAAGAAGAGAATGTTTCAAAAGACAGTGAGATAAAAATAGACGACTTTAAAAAATGTGTGATAAAAGTAGGAACTATCTTAGAGTGTAATAATATTGATGGTAGCGATAAACTTTTAAAATTTAAAATCGATCTTGGCGAAGCTAATCCGCGTCAGATCATAAGCGGTATCGCTAAATTTTACGATCCAAAAGATCTGATAGGAAAACAAGTTTGCGTTTTGGCAAATTTAAAACCAGCTAAGATATTTAAACATTTAAGCGAAGGCATGATACTTAGCGCAGAAGATGGTAAATTAGTACTTCTTAGCACTTTGGCGCCTGTAAAAAACGGAAGTTTAGTCGGATAATGCGTATAGAAAATCTAACTCGTCTTGTTGATGGAGAGCTGCAAAATAACCCAAAAATAAGTATGGTGAGTGGATTTTGCTTAGAAGCCGATGATGTAAAAAATGGTTTTGCTTTTATAGCTTTGAATGCCACTAGAGATGATGCTATTTTGGCTATACAAAACGGAGCTTACGCTCTTATAACCGATTTAAACTTAGAAATATATGATGATGAGATAGCTATAATAAAGGTTGATAATTTAGCTTCTAGCGTGCTTCGTTTAGCTCGTTTTATAGCTACACAAAAAGAGCTTAAATTTTTTCATTTAAATGTTGCTCAAAACGCTATATTTAGCTGCTTGAGCTTGCCTAAAAAAATAAGCTTGATAAGTTCTAACCTAAATGAGATTTTAACAAAAATAATAAATGCCGCACATAATGACATATTTTTAAGCAAAGACGAGATTTTACTAAATAGAATTTTTGAAAAAACAGCTATAAAAGATAGTCAAAATTTCTCTTTGATACATTCTCACTCTATTTTTTATACTAGCATAATGTTTCTTGATACATACTATGAAAATTTGAATTTTCCGTCTATTTTTGCTAGTGATTTGGCTAAAGTTATGCAGTTTTTTTATGATTATAATCTAAATTTCAATATAAAAGATTTTCGTGAGTTTAACCATTTTAGAGCCATTTTTGTAGATAGATTTTTAAATATCAAGCCATTTGGAGCTAGTTATAGAGCGTTTATATGCGAAAATAATGAAGAGCTTTTTATAACAGAAGCTAAGTTTTTAAAGTCTAAATTTGAAAATACGTTTATATGTACCCCTATCAATCATCGTCTTAGAGATATGGCAGATTTTTGTTTTGAGAGTTTAAATGATTTAAAAATGATGAGCGATTTTAAATACGCACTTGTATTTTCTGATTTTCATGAGCTTGAAAGTAGTCTAAATGAGACCAAAACCGAGCGTACTCTTTTTGATTTTTGATGAAGGATAAATGATATGTTGATAAAAGAAATTCCATTTTTTAGCGGTTTGAATGATGAGGATTTAAAAAGACTTGAAAATATATCTGTGATAAAAAGCTATAAAAAAGATGAATTTTTGTTTATGGAAGGAGATGAACCACAATGGTTTAATGTGCTTGTAAAAGGTACTATTAAAATTTATAAAAGCACTCCAAAAGGAAAAGAGATATTTTTACATACGCTTCGTCCTATATCCTTAGTTGCCGAGCTTGTAAATTTTGAAAATATCCCATATCCGGCAAGCGGAGTATTTTTAAACAACGCCGAGGTTCTACGTATAAATTATAATAAATTTAAAACAGATTTCTTATCGAATCCGTCTATTTGCTTTGAACTTTTAAAATCTCTTTCGCAAAAACTTAGGATTATGAATGGTGTATTGCAAAATGAACTAACTTTGAAAAGCGATGCTAAGGTAGCGAAATTTATAGTAGAAAATCCTGATCTATTTTCCACTATCAAACATACTCAGATAGCGTCTATACTAAATATAGCTCCAGAAACTTTATCTAGAACTATAAGCCAGTTTAAGCAACAAGGCATTATAAAATTAGATGATAATCTAAATTTAACCTTTAAAGATAATGAAAAGCTTATAAGCTTATTTAATATTTAGTGTTACTAATTTACATAAATTTATAAAAACCCCAAAAAACTTGACGAAAGTCGTTGTATATATATTAAAAATATGTTAGAATAACATTCTAAATCGTAGAAAAGCAATTTTCTAGGGAGGGAGTGGAGTTGAGAAAGACAAAGCTTTTTACTATAGCTATCTTTATTATAGGTGGCTTAGTTGGTCTTGTATTTGCTCTTGGTATAGCACAGTTTATGTATGTGACTGGTGGAGATAAGTTTTGCACGTCCTGTCATGTTATGGAACCTATGGTTAGTTCGTATAAGAACGATATTCATGGAGGAAATAACAAAGTTGGATTTAAAGCAGAGTGTGTTACTTGTCACTTACCGCATGACAATATAGTCAAATATACGTATCAAAAGGCTGTTAATGGTATGGTTGAAGGTGCCATTACACTCTTTGGAAGTCCTGAAAAATTTGATTGGGAAACAAGAAGAAAAGAGTCTAAAAGATATGTGTATGACAGTGGCTGTATGCACTGTCATGGTGATATAAAAAATGTTTCTTCACAAAATATGAAGTCATTTTTACCGCACCGTGATTATTTTGCCAAAAATATAAATAAAACCTGTGTCGAATGTCACGAGCATGTCGGACATAAAAATCTTGGTTTTCACCTTAAAGCTAAATTTGGTGATTTCAATATTACAAAGTAAGGAGATGAGAAATGCTTAAAAAATTTATTTTAGCATTAACCTGTATCGCCGCTATCGGTTTTGCTGATAGCGTTGGAAATATCAATCTTACAAAGACAATGAAGGTTGATAGAAATTTAAGCCCATTGGCTGTTAAATGTATCGAGTGTCATAAAGACAAAACTCCAGGTATCGTAAATGACTGGAAAAGTTCTCGCCATGCTCACGCTGCTGTAAGTTGCGTGGATTGTCACGCGGTTCCTGCCGATAGTCCTATGGCTATCAAAAAAGAGCACCCAAAAGATAGTGGTAATCACGTAAGTATTTTGGTCAGCCCAAAAACTTGTGCTAAATGTCACGCTAAAGAAGTTGAACAATTCCAACAAAGCGGTCACGCAAGAGGCGGAGTTCAAATGTTTGCTAAAAAAGGTATGGTTGAACTTATGTATCACTATGAAGCTAATGGTAAACCATATGAAAATGATGCACCATTTTACGCAGGAAATGAGAATCTAAAAGATGCTCCTGCTTCTACTGGTTGTATACAATGCCACGGTATGGAAATTAAACTTGATAAAGAGGGTTATCCGCTTCCTGGAAAAGGCTGGCCAAACTATGGTATCGGTAATGCTTATCCTGATGGTAGCGTAGGTAGTTGTAAATCTTGCCACTCTAGCCATAAATTTGATATGACTGAAGCTAGAAAACCATCTGCTTGTGCATCTTGCCACCTTGGACCTGATCATCCAAACATTGAGATTTACAACAACTCAATGCACGGAAAGATCTTCAATGCTGAGGGTAATACATGGAAATGGGATAGTGCCCCAGATACTTGGGATGTTCCGGACTATAGAGCTCCGACTTGTGCTACTTGTCATATGAGTGGAATAGGTGATCTAAACACTACTCACAATGTTAGCGTACGTCTAAAATGGAATCTATGGGCTCCACATAGCAACCTAAGAACAGGCGGATATGACACAGCTGCTGAAACTTATGCTAAAGAAGGTAAAATAAGCATAGGAACACCACTAGCTGGAAATATAAATGGACCAGAAGCTGCTAGAACCGAGATGAAACAAGTATGTAAATCTTGCCACTCTTCAAAAGCAACTGATTCATTCTTTGTAAGTGCTGATAACCATGTTGAACTTTACAATACTTATCACACAGAAGCTAAAAAAATGCTTGATGACTTGAAAGCCAAAGGTCTTCTCAAGAAAGACGAATGGTCTGATGAGTTCCAAATAACTTACTACTATTTATGGCATCATCAAGGTCGTCGTATGAGAATGGGTGCTGTGATGGGCGCTCCTGACTATGCTCACTGGCATGGAGTATTTGAAGTACAACAAGACATTAAGAAACTTCGTACTATCTATGACGCTCGTATCAAAAGCGGAAAAATAGAATAGTTCTTTGTTCTAAAAAGCCCTGCATTATGTGGGGCTTTTTAAATTTACTCTATCAAAAACACACTTTTTTTATTATTTTATATTTTATCTATATTTTTTATAACTATAAAATTTAAGTTATTGTTTTTATACGGTGGCTGAGTTCGTGTCTAAAACTATACCCCCATTTTCTGCTTTTAAATTTAATATTCCTGATATCTTGATGGTAATATATCTACTTCAATCTTTTTACTTCATTTAGCATTAATATTATAAAAATCTATAAAATACTAGCTCTTTCATTATCAGTAGATACTTGTTGTAATAACTCGTTTGGTTTCTCTTTTTCGATATCTCCTAAAGATAGCATTTTGGAGTTTTAAAAGATACTTCCACCATACGTATAGCCGTCTATATTATAATCTGCAGTTACTCTTAGCCTCGTTTAACTTTTCTTTATTTTTATAAATCTCTCTTTTATATCTAATTAACATTTATTTGTTCTAATATTCGTATATTTATCTAAAAAAAGTATTTTCAACCGTTCTAATATTTTATAGTAAGCTTCGTTGTTATTTAGTAGTTTTAGATTCTGATTGTTTTTAAGTGAATCGTTTTTGTACTAGATTTCTAATTTATCTTTAATGGCGGTATATTAAATCCATCTAGAATTAATTTCTCATTATTCTTAAATACATTTTTAAGTATCATTGCTTTTTAATAGGTCAATATTTTCACTAGTTAATACATCACCTTTCAACCATCCACCGAGTATAAATTAGTATGTCGTATAGTTCATATGAAATTTTGTTTTTTAGTTAAGATATTTTAAATTCAAAAATATAATATTTATGAGAAATAATATTTAGAGCTTAAAAGCGCTCTAAAATATCATAGTTAGTGTTTCTTTTAGCAGGAAATTCGCCTATATCTTTGATAAGTTCTATCATCTCATTTTGACTCATTCTAAAGCTTGCTCCGGCGGCTTTTACTACGTTTTCTTCCATCATAGTACTTCCTAGATCGTTTGCTCCGAATTTAAGTGCTAATTGTCCTATATAGCTGCCTTGCGTTACCCAACTGCTTTGTATGTTTTTGAAATTATCTAAAAATAGTCTTGAAACTGCTAGAAGTCTTAAGTAACGATTCGGAGATTGTTTTTTTATAGTAGGATATTCCGATTTTAGTTTCGTATTTTCAGACTGAAAACTCCATAATATAAAGGCTCTAAATCCGCCTGTTTGATCTTGTAGACTTCGTATTTTATCCCAATGTTCTACTATTTCCTCATCTGTTTCAACCGTACCAAACATCATAGTGGCGGTAGTTTTCATACCTATGTCGTGAGCTTGCTTATGGATATCTAGCCATGTTTGAGTACTGCACTTTTTAGGGGCTATTATATCTCTTACTCTATCACTTAGTATCTCCGCTCCGGCTCCTGGTATGCTATAGAGTCCTTTTGCTTGTAGTCTTTTTAACACTTCTAAAGTGGAAATTTTGGAAATTTTTGCTATATAGTCTATCTCAACTGCAGAAAATCCGTGTATATCTATATCCGGATATTTTTTTGCTATGTGCTCTACTAAGTTTTCGTACCATTCGATCTTTAGTTTTGGATGAACGCCTCCTTGAAATAGTATCTGAGTGCCGCCTATGGCGATTAGTTCTTCTATCTTTTGATCTATCTCATCAAAGCTAAGTATATATGCTTCATCTTCATTTACGTGGCGATAAAACGCACAAAATTTACAATCTACCCAGCACGTATTTGTATAATTTATATTTCTATCGACTATAAAAGTTGTGATTTTGTCTGGATGCAGTTTTAGTTTTTTGTCAAATGCTAGTTTTCCAAGTTCGTTTAGATCTGCGTTTTTTATCAAATTTAGAGCTTCTTTTTTGTTTATTCTGTTCAAAATTTATCCTTTTTTTGGGCTAAATTTTATCATAATTTGCAAAAAGATGGCTTAAAAATATCGATTATTTTAATATCTAACATTATAAAATATAATTAAATTTTATATATATACGTGAGCAAATTTATAAAATATTGGATATAATTGCGTTTCAAAAAATAAGGAGTTAAAATGAAAAATATGATTTTGTCCATAGTGGCATTTACTATTTTTGTTGGTTGCGGATCGGCAAATCAGCCTACTAACGACCGAAAAACATTTGAAACTACGCTCCCTTGCGCTGATTGTAGTGAGATAAAGTCCATTTTGCAGCTAGATAGCAACGGAAGTTTTATCTTGTCTGATACCTATGTAAAAGATATAAACCAAACTTTTACTCAAAGCGGTTTATATAAGACTGACGGTGAGATTATAATAATTACTAGCGATGATAACGAGACATTTTACTTTAAAAAAGACGGTTTAAATTTAAATAGACTAGATGCTGATAAAAATTTAATAGAAGGTGAGTTTAAAGATTATTATACCTATAAACTCCAAAAATGATAAAATATCTCGCACTCCTAAGATACAATTCAAATCTTAGGATTTTAACTTCTATACAATTTATTTGTTACTTTGGAATGTGGTTTTCACATACCGGAATTTTTACTCTTTTAATAGAGCTTAACGCTCCTGTGTGGGCCGTAACTCTTGCTGCGGCGATGGCGTTTATACCAAATGTTTTTTTAGCTCCGATAAACGGCATAATAATAGATAAATTTAGTGCAAAACCTATGATGATATTTCTTATGTTTGTAGAAACAGTGACTGTTTTGATGCTAGTTTTTATAGATGATCTTAGTTTGCTTCCGCTTTTGTTTATTCTTATATTTGTTAGAATGGGAACCGGAGTGACTTATTTTCAAACAGAGATGAGCTTGCTTCCTAGCTTGATGACCAAAAAAAATCTCAAACTAGTAAATGAGATACACTCTATCATCTGGGCCGCATCATATACTGCAGGTATGGGCATAGCCGGAGTTTTTATACATTATTTCGGCATTAAAGAGGCATTTTTATTTGATTTTGGCTTGTATATTTTGGGGATGTTTTTACTCACAAAGCTTAGAATTCCAGATATCGTAAAAACAAGAACGCAAAAAGCATTTGAGATGATGAAAGACGGTCTAAAATATATAAAAAATAGTCCTATTATAATGCATCTTATACTACTTCACTCTTTTGTAGGCATAACTGCGTATGATAATCTGATAGCTCTTATGGCAAATTACAAATACAAAGAGATAATGAGCGTATCTTTGATAATCGGTTTTATGAATATGACTAGAGCTATATCGCTTGTGGTAGGACCTATCGCACTTAGTAAATTTACAAACACAAAGACGCTTATTTGGCTTTTTGTCGGTGAGTTTTTGGGTATATCTTTATGGGCAATTTTGCAGTTTGATTATTACTTAGGGCTTATAGGATTGGTGGCGGCAGGATTTTGTACATCTACTCTTTGGTCATTTACATTTACAATGCTTCAAAACAACTGCGACAAAAAGTATTACGGGCGCGTTATAGCTTATAAAGATATGGTGTATTTTATAGTATCTGCTAGCGTATCGTTACTCATAGGAGTAGCCTATGAACTCGGCATGGGGCTTGCTATGATAACATTTATAATGGGATTTATGTTTTTTATAGGCGCGTTTTATTATAAATTTGTCTATGAGAAGTATTTTTTATAACTTCTCATAGTAGCTTGAGCCGATATCTACTATTTTCGTATAAAGATCTGTGTATGGAACTAGATCGGCGTGACCTACGTATAATCTTCCAAAAGGTTTTAGGATCTTATGAAATCTTTCGATAGTCATCAGCCTATACTCTTCATCGAAATATATCATCATATTTCTTGATAAGATTATATCAAACATTCCTAATTTAAATAAGCTTTCATCAAATATATTTGCTACTTTAAACTCCATTTGAGGCATTAGCTCTTTTTTGATTTGGTACATATCATCAACTTTGTTGAAATACATATTTTTTTGATTTGAGCTTACGTTTTGTATAGATCTTTGGTTGTATATACCGTCTTTGCACCTTTGGATAACTTCTGAGTTTATATCTATACCTACTATTTTTAGTCTTTGTCTATCTATACCGATAGTTTTTGCGATCATTCCTAAAGAATATACCTCTTCGCCGCTACTGCAAGGAGCACATAAAATCTTTACGTTGTCGCTCAAAGCCATAGTATTTGCATAGTATATAACAGAGTTTAGTTGATTTAACTCTCTGTAAAAATATGTTTCGTTTATGGTTATTAAATTTAAAAGCTCTTGTCTGAGTTTTGATTCAAAAGAAACTTTTTTTAATAAAGCATCCATATCTGGTATATTTTTATTTGTGGCAAAGTTGGATATTTTGGTTTTGATGATATCTTTTTTGTTGGTTAGATCGTTGCCGCATAGTTTTTTAATAAGACTAATTAACGCTTGTAGTCCATTTTCATCATATACAAATTCACTCATTAATAAATCTCTCTAATTTAATTTTTATATCGTGTAAGTTTGCAGTTTCTAATTTTGTATTTAACTCTTTTGCGCGTTTTGGCATACCGTATACTATGGCCGATTCTTCGTTTTCGGCTATGCATTTTGCTCCGGCTTTGTATAATTTATCAAGCCCTGCAGCGCCATCATCTCCTATACCGGTTAATAATATTGCCATCACGCTTACGTATTTACAGACAGGAACTGCTGAGTTAAACAGCATATTGACATTTGGATTAAAAGTAGTTACAATTTTGCTTTCATCAATGTTTGCACTTAATGTTTGTGAGTTTAGTATTACGCTATTTTTCTCACAAATATACACTTTGTTTTCAAGGTGCATTTTTTTATCTAGCAGTTCTACATCCGGATTTATATCTTGATTAAACTGTGTAACAAAACTATGGATGAACATAGAACTCATATGCTGAGCTATCACTACTGATGTATTTTTAGGAAGGTTTAGGTCAAAAAGTAGCTTTTTAAGATGACCTGGACCGCCTGTGGATGCTCCTATAAGGATAAGTTTTGGTTTCAAATTTGAAAACTCCTAGCTAAAATTTAATTTTATACTAATAATTTAAAAAAGTATAATTATGTTATTTTAAAATGTGTAGTATAATATAATTTCATTATTAAGTCAATTTGTATTTATAAATCAGTCTTTGTTTTGCGACTATTTTTTATATAGAATTTAGTGGCTTTAATGTATAATTAAATATTAATTAATCATAGACCAAGGATTTTTATGGCTGATGAAGTTATAATGCCGTCGATAATAGTAGATACGAAAAATCCATATCAAGATATGGAATTTATAGCTTCTAACGCCGGAGTTAGCGTTGATAATGTTGATTTTAATATAATTTCCGTCGATACGCGGTATAAATTAAAACCCGAAGATGATTTTATAAGCGCTATCGACAGCGAGCTTCGTATGTTTGATGATGACGAGTTTATGTCGAATCCAAATTTATCTATATCTCAAAATTATAAAGTAGAATTTTTTGATAGACGAGTTAAAAAGCAGCCTATGTTACCAAAAGTATCATTGGGTACAAATAAAAATATGACAAAAGTAGTAGCCTCTATAAAAGAGGATTCAAACGTGAAATACTATCCTTCATTTGAACGAGATCTTATAAATTTCATACAAAAAAAGTTATTAAAAGCAAATATACTGATAGGTATAAGAGACTATATAATGCTTAGAGAGATAAATAAAGTAACGTCTATTTTGCGTATAAAAGAGATTATCGATAAGGCATTTACGTTTGTAGTGGTCACTGGAGTAGATCCTGTAGTGGCTGTAGACGATAATATGATATTTTACTATAAAAGCAAATTAAAAAATAGTGAAAAGAATAAAGACGACAAGGTAAATTACTCGAATAGAGGATTTGTTCAAGGAGTTACGGAAGGCGAAGTCATTATAGAATATATAAAGCCTAAAACCGGAATTGCTGGTAGAAATGTTAAAGGAGATGTTATCTCTGTTAATGAGCCAAAAATTCTAATAAAAGAGAAGATTAACGTAAGTCAAAATATAGATGTAAAAGAAGATGACGATAGCATAAAATACATAGCTAAGAAAAACGGTTACGTAAACGAAGAAAAAGGCACGTATGATATAAAAGATGAGCTTGATATAAATGAAGTAAGCTTTAAAACAACCGGATCTATAGAAACTAGCTTAGAATCTGACGTAAAAATCAATATTAAAGAAAAAGATATTTTAAAAGACGCCGTCGGTGCTGGCATGAGTATAGAAACAACTTCTATAAACGTAGAAGGAAACGTAGCTAAAGGCGCGCATATCGTATCCAAAGATGTTATTATAGGTGGTCAAACTCATGCAAAATCAGTTATAAAGGCTCAAACAGCAGAGATATCCGTGCATTTAGGGCGATTAATATGTGATGAAGCAAAGATAGATAGGTTGGAAAGCGGTTATGTTAGGGCAAAAAAGGTATTTATAAACTCAGTTATAGGCGGAGAAATAATAGCAAATGAAGTTCATATTAAGCGTCTTTTTGCAAACTCTAGTATAACTGCATCGACTTTGGTAGAAATAGACGAACTAAAAGGAACAAACAATAGAATTTGCATAGATTCTGGAGAGATACTAAATTATGAAGGAAAGCTAGAAGAGTACTCTAAAACTATGTCTAAGCTAAAGACCGATATATTAGTTATACCAAGAGAGTTAGAAAGCAAAAAAAATATTATAGACTCAAACCGAGAATCGGTAAATTCGATAAAACGTAGAATAGAAGAGTTAAGAAGCACAGGCAAAGCGCCTCCCATGTCATTTTTAAATAAATTAAAAGATTTTCAAGCTTTAGTTTATGAATATAATAGTATGCTAAAAGATCTAAACGGTAAAAAAGCTGCTTTAAACGATTTGAAAGAAGAGTTAAAAAGTATGCAAAGTATGGTATTTAAAGCTAAAATTATAAATAAAGATAGGTGGAAAGAGCTAAATGAGATTAAATTTAGATTGATTGAACCAAAAAAAGATATTACTTATAGTACGAGAGAAAATGAGTTGGCGAAGCTTATAACATTAAAGTGCGTTACTTTGGGCGATGAAGAGATCTACGAAATAAAAAAATCAAACGAGATATAACAATGATAAAAGCAATAGAAGGAATAATAACAAAAAAAGAGCCGACTAACGTCTGGATAAAAACTCTTAGCGGAGTGAGTTACGGAATTTCCATATCACTTTTTACTAGTGCAAGCTTGCAAAAAGGTGAAAAAGTCGAACTTTTTATAACTCAAGTGATAAGAGAAGATGCGAATTTGCTTTACGGTTTTATAAAAGAGAGTGAGCAGCGTATATTTGAAATGCTTTTAAAAGTAAACGGTATAGGTGCTTCAACGGCTATGGCGGTTTGTTCCAGCTTGGGTCCAGATGAATTTAGTATAGCAGTTATGAACGGCGATGACGCTGTTTTAAGAAGAGTCCCTGGTATAGGTCCAAAAACTGCAAGAACTCTTATAGCTCAACTAAGCGATGCTAAGTTTGGAGAGATTAATTCTATGCCTAGTTATCAAAATGAAGCGTTTATGGCTTTAGAAAGTTTAGGTTTTAAAAGAGATAGAATTTCAAAAGTATTAAATGAATGTTCTAGTAATGATACTGCTTCTCTTATCAAAGAAGCGCTTAAAAAACTTGCGTAAGGATAGTTATGAAATTTGGTATAGTATTTGGCGGAGTGAGTTTTGAACATGAGATAAGCATAGTCTCGGCCATAGCGGTAAAAAAGGCTTTAAAGTGCGAACTTAGTTTTATTTTCGTAGATAAATTCGGAGATTTTTATCTTATAAATAGTGACGATATGAGAGCAAATTTTTTTAGCAGTCATAAGTATAAAAACTCAAAAAAACTTCATCTAAAAAAAGGTGGTTTTGCGGCTCACGGGATATTTGGTATGAATGATCTAAACGTGGATTGCTATATAAATTTAATACACGGCAGAGATGGCGAAGACGGCAAAATAGCCGGTATGTTTGAGTTTTATAACGTAACTTTTATTGGCCCTAGATTAGAAGCTAGCGTGATGAGTTTCAACAAAGAACTCACAAAACTATTAGCTCATAAATGCGCTGTAAAATCTCTTCCTTATGAGATGATAAAAAGAGGCGATATAGTTAAAACCGAACTTCCTTTTATACTAAAACCAGCAAGACTTGGAAGTAGTATAGGCGTGAGCGTTGTTAGGGATATTTCAAATTTAGATTATGCGTTAGACGTGGCATTTGAGTTTGATAAAGATATCTTAGTAGAGCCTTTTAAAGAAGGTATAAGAGAGTTTAATTTAGCAGGATTTAAAGCCGAAAATGATTTTATATACTCTTTTATAGAAGAGCCAAAAAAGAATGATTTTTTAGATTTTGAACAAAAATATATGAGTTTTTCTAGTAGCTGTGCAAAAGAAGCCGATATAGACGATAGTCTAAAAATAGCGATAAAAGACGCTTTTGCTAAAATTTATAATGGCGGAAATTTTGACGGAGCTTTGATAAGATGTGATTTTTTTGTTTTAGATAATGAAGTTTATCTAAATGAGATAAATCCAAATCCCGGTAGCATGGCAAACTATTTATTTACCGACTTTACGTCATCTGTAGAAAAATTGGCGAATTCTATAAAACCATCAAAAAATATAGATATAGACTATAAATTTATTAATTCTATAACAAGCAATAAAGGTAAGCTAGCATAAAACTTTAAAATCTTTCTAAGCCAAATTTATGTAGAATTTTACATAAAATTCTACATTAAGGATCTGTCATGGCTACATTTAGTAAAAATGAAGTATACACCGCAACAGAAGTCGTGAGAAATTTTAGTTCCATACTTACTAAAATCGCAAAAGCAGAGATGAAAAGAGCGTTTATAGTTAAAAACAACCGCTTTGAAGCGGTACTTTTAAATATGGACGAGTACGAAAGACTAAATGATGCAGTAGTTTTGCTAGAAGCGATATATACTACTCAGAAAAAAGAGAGAGCTGAAAATGGCGATTAAAGACGTAAAGGTAAATGGCGGAGTTTATAGCATAAATTATGATATTGTAAATCCTAATGCAGATATTTCTATCTTGATTTTGCATGGATGGGGTGCAAATAAAGAGATTATGAAAAAAGCTTTTTTGAACCATTTAGATGATTTCAAACAGATATACATAGATCTTCCCGGTTTTGGTAAAAGTACGCTAAAACATCCTTTAGATACAAAAAAATACGCTATTATAGTATCTGAATTTTTAAATTTAATAGGCGTAAAACCTGATTTTATCATGGGGCATAGTTTTGGCGGCAAGGTTGCTAGCTTGTTAAATAGTCCTAGACTAGTTCTTTTAAGCAGCGCCGGCATAATAACTAAAAAATCATTTTTAGTTCGTTTTAAGATAAAGATTTTTAAACTAATTAAATTATTTGGTTTTGGTAAATTTTATAAACTGTTTGCGACAAAAGATGTGGCTGGAATGAGTAAAGAGATGTATGAAACTCTAAAAAATGTTGTTGATGAGGATTTTAGACATATTTTTGCAAATTGCAAGGCTAAGACATTGATTTTCTGGGGAAAAGATGATAAATCAACACCTCTTAAAAGCGGAGAAACTATATCGAAGCTTATCGTAAATAGTGAGTTTTATCCGCTAAATGGTGACCACTTTTTCTTTTTATTGCACTCTAAATTTATAAGCGATAAGATAAAAATATCCTTAGCGCATGAGACTCAAAGTAAAAATTTAGATGACGCATATACACAAGGTTGTATTTTAGAATCAGGAGATGACGATGCTTGAAATATCTTTAAAATTAGTTTCAAATTTTATTATAACGTTATGTTTTGGTTTGTATATCATCACTGCTTTGCAATGGTATAATTATAAATTTGAGCGTGTGTTATTTCATTATACTAAACCTTTGTGGCATCTTTATTACGCTATTATTCCATTGACGTATATAAGTATGTTTCAAAATTATGTAATTTTATTTATCGGATCTATTTTATATGGCGTGGCCATTATTTTATGGCAAAAAAGGCTTGATAAAAGACTGGTTTTAACAAATCGAGTTAAGAGATTTTTTCTTTTTTTATTGATATTTTTTGTTGTTAGTTTATTTTTTAAATTTGAACAGATAGCCGTATTACAGCTTATATTTAGTGTTGGTTTTGCTCTTTGTTTTAGCTTTATTTATGAGTATATTTTGGCTTTGAAATTTAAAAAAGAGGCTAAAAATAAGATAAATAACATTTCAAATTTAAAAATCGTATTGATAACTGCTAGTTTCGGTAAAACTAGTATGAAAAATTTTCTTTATGATATGCTAAAAGATGATTTCAATGTTTATAAAACCCCAAGAAGCGTAAATACTTTATCAGGAATAATAAGAGATATAAATGAAAACCTAAGTTTTAATACCCAAATTTATATAGCTGAAGCAGGTGCTAGACTAAAAGGAGATATCAAATATATAACTGAGTTTTTAGAGCCTCATTTTGTGATAGTCGGAGAGATAGGAGACGCTCATATAGAGTATTTTAAAAGCATAGAAAATGTTCGCGCTACAAAGCTTGAAGCCCTTAATTCATCTAGAATTAAAAAAGCTTTTTTACATAGCTCTACTTTGAAAAACTATGATAAAAATATAGTAATTTATGATATTTTGGTTAAAAATATAGTTTCAAATTTAGATGGAGTTAAATTTAGTATTTTATATAATGCTAAAGAACTTCATTTTAGTTCAAAGTTACTTGGAGGATTTAACGCTTATAATCTTTGTGCTTGTATACTTCTTGCGATGGAACTTGGAGTAAATGAGCAAACTCTTCAAAATGCTATTTTAAAGATAAAAAGCGTGGAACATCGTTTGGAGAGGATTGAAGCTGGTGGAAAAATCATCATCGATGATAGTTTTAATGGAAATTTAAAAGGGATGAAAGAGAGCTATGAACTTGTAAATAGATATAGCGGAAAGAAGGTATTGCTAACTCCTGGTATAGTTGAAGGAAAAAGTAGCTTAAATGAAGAGCTGTCAAAAAAGATAAATGAAGTGTTTGATATAGTCGTGATAACAAATAGTTTAAACGAGAAGTCTCTTACTAAATTTCTTGTAAAACCAGAAGTCGTGCTGTTAAAAGATAGATCGCAAATGCAAGATTTTTTGGCAAATCACACTGTTGCCGGAGATCTCATTTTATTTAGTAATGACGCACCGAATTTCATATAAAGTAAGGCAGTATATAAATTTAAAAAAGAGCTAAATTTATTAAAAAATAGCTCTTTAACAATTGTTATTTTTTTGATTGATTTATTATACGCAGAGTATCTTCTGCTATAGCTAGTTCTTCATCCGTAGGAACTATGATGATGCGAACTTTTGTTTCAGGAAGACCTACGCGGCGTGGCTCATCTTTTTTAGCGGCATTTTTATCTTTATCCATTCTTATACCAAATATTTCAAGTCCGCTACAAACGGCTTCCCTGATTCTAGCATCATTTTCACCTATACCAGCGGTAAATATGATAGCATTTATTTCACCCAGTATTGATATATAAGCACCGATATATTTTTTTATGCGCAGCACAAACATCTCAAAAGCAAGTTTTGCATTTTCATCTCCGGCATCCATTCTAGCTTCTATTTCACGCATATCGTTTGAGCCGCCTATTGCTAAAAGACCGCTTTTCTTATTCATTATGGTATCAATTTCCTCGCCGCTTAAGTTTGCATTTTTCATCAAAAAAGGTACAATGGCAGGATCTATGCTTCCGCATCTTGTTCCCATCATAAGACCTTCAAGAGGAGTTAAACCCATACTTGTATCGATACATTTTCCATTTTTTATAGCTGCTATACTAGCACCGTTTCCAAGGTGTAGCGTGATACAGCTAAAATGGTCAAAATCAACACCTAGAATTTTTGCGCCGGCTTTTGCTACAAACTGATGCGATGTACCGTGAGCACCGTATCTTCTTATTTTATATTTTTCATAAAATTCAATTGGAAGAGGGTACATATATGAGCTTTTTGGCATTGTTTGATGAAAAACGGTATCAAAAACAGCTACATTTGGAATATCTGGTCTAACTTTCAAAGTCTCTTTCATGCCTGCTAAGTGAGCTGGATTATGAAGCGGAGCAAGCGGTATAAGTTCTTCTATTTTTTGCAAAACATCATCATCTACAAGTACAGCGTCGTTGAAAAGATCTGCGCCTTGAACTACCCTGTGACCTACGCCGTCTATCTCATCTAGGCTTGTTAATGCGTGACTGTTAAATAAAAGCTCATTCATCACGTCTATTCCTGTACCGTGATCAGGAATTTCTTCTCTTTTTTCAGCTATTTCACCGGTTTTCGTGACTATTTTTGCATATGAGTTTTTTGCGCCTATTTGTTCTATCAAACCTTTGCATATAACGCTTTCATCGCTCATATCGTAAAGTTTAAATTTAATCGAGCTGCTACCTGAGTTTATAACCAAAATTTTCATTTATTCTCCTTGAGATTGTATTGCGCTTATTAAGACCGTATTTACTATATCTTCAACCAAACATCCACGACTTAGATCATTTACTGGTTTATTTAGTCCTTGCAAAATTGGACCTATAGCTATAGCATTTGCGGTTCTTTGTACTGCTTTATAGCAGATATTTCCGCAGTTTAAATTTGGAAATATAAATGTATTTGCGTTTCCAGCTACTGCTGAGTTTGGTAATTTTTTAGCGGCGACTGCTTTATCTACCGCAGCGTCAAACTGAATTGGACCTTCTATTTTTAAGTTAGGATCAAGTTCTTTTGCTTTTTTTGTTGCTTCTATTATAAAATCTACATCTTCACCACATCCACTGTCGCCAGTGGAGTAACTTAGCATTGCTACTTTAGGATCAAGTCCAAAATTTTTAGCTGTTTTTGCAGTGCTTATAGCTATATTTGCTAGTTGGTCTGTTGTGGGATTTGGCGTGATAGCGCAATCTGCGTAAATTTGAGTTTTAGTATCTAAACAGACGATAAAACTTCCACTTACATTGCTAATTCCCGGTTTCATTTTGATAAATTGAAGAGCAGGGCGAATGGTCTGTGCAGTAGTCGTGCTAGCTCCGCTTACCATAGCATCTGCTACGCCTTTATAAACTAGCATCGTTCCAAAATACGTTCTATCCTCCATCAATGATTTTGCTTTTTCTAGCTCCATCCCTTTTGATTTTCTAAGTTCATATAAGGTATTTGTAAAATCATCTTTGTAGGCGTTATCTTTTGTGTTTATAATAACTGCTTTTTCTAAATTTAGATTTAGAAATTTCGCTCTTTCTTCTATATTTATTTTTTCTCCTAAAAGTATTATATTCACAGCTTCATTTTCAAGCAAAATTTGAGCAGCTTTTAATACTCTATCATCATTGCTTTCTGGTAAAACTACTGTTTTCAAATTTGATTTAGCTCTATCAAAAAGCATTTTTTCAAATTTAAGCGGCGTTATACAGCTACTGTTTGCGGTTTTTATCTCGTTTATATCATTAATGTAAGTAAATCCTAAAATATCTTTTTTAAACTCACTTTCTGGGCTGAGATAAAAAGGAGCGTTAAGATTTTTAGCTATATCGGCGTCAAGACTTTCTATCGAACTTCCTACTATAACTATAAAATTCGCATCTATACTATCAAATTTAGAGATAATTGATTTTATTAATTGATTTTTTTTACCATTTTTTAAAATTTCTTTAGCTTCACTTTTTGTTAGAAAAGTGTTACAATTTTTCTCATTTATATCGCTAATGGGAAAAAATATAGTATTTTTGTTACTAATTTCACTAAGTTCTTTCAGTAAATTTTGCCTAAATTTATCGTTTTGGTAGTCCGATTCAAGAATATAGATAGCTTTTAACACTGTTTTCTCCTATGTTTAATGTATTTGGAACTCAATTTGCTTTAATTGTAGCATATTTATATTTTAAGGCAGTTTATGAAAAAGAAATATATTTTAGTTTTTATTTTACCGTTTTTTGCAGGTTGCGCAACAGGTGCCAACCCGGACATTTCCATGGAGCCACCGGCATATGTGGAACAGCTTCCATCAAAAGAAAACGGCATAGGCGTAAGCAGTCCAGGCAGTCTTTTTGGTAGAGGAGACAATCCGTTATTTTCAGATAGAAAAGCTATGAATGTAAATGATATCGTAACTGTTGTTATACAAGAGACGGCAAATCAAACATCAAAAGCCGATAAAACAACAAAAAAAGATAGCACTACGTCTTTGAGCGGAGGTACTTTTACGACTCCTGCTAACTCAGCGCTATCTGGAATCGCAAATGATATTAATAAAATTTCAGGTATAGGATTTTCAGCCGGCGGAGCAAATAATTATAGCGGAAGCGGCACTAGTACTAGAAACGAGACTTTTAATACGACAGTTTCTGCAAGGATTATAAAAATCCTAAATAACGGTAATTATTTTATAGAAGGTAGTAAAGAGATCCTTATAAATAACGAAAAGCAGATAATGCAGATAAGTGGCGTTATAAGACCATATGATATTAGCCAAAATAATCAAATAGAGTCTCGCTATATCTCTGATGCTAAGATACTATATAAGACAGAAGGAGATTTACAAAGAGCTACTAGCAAGCCTTGGGGAACAAAGGTTTTAGAGACTATTTGGCCTTTTTAAATTTATAACATCGACTTTTGAATATTCCAAATGAAAAAGAGTTTAGCTTAAATTTATTATTTATAATATGCTAAACTCTACTTTGCTTACTTATAATATATAATTTATATTAAAACAATTATCAAAATATTTAGTATTTTTAGTTTAAATTCTCATTTATAAATTTAAGTGTAAAGGACAACTATGAAAAAAACAGTTATAGCGATAAGCATCGCTTTGGCTTTTAATTTAAGTGCTGCTCAAAATGATCATATGCACGATTCCATCGGTAATTCTGCGTCATATAAAATAATGATGAGTATGCATGAACCTATGGTAAATACTCCTTTTGTAAGTTCAGGCAGCGTGGAAGTCGATTTTTTAAGCAATATGATACCGCATCATCAAGGAGCGGTTGATTCTTCTAAGCTTCTACTTGAATTTAGTAAAAACGATACAGTAAGAAAGATAGCAAGCACCATAATATCAGATCAAGAAAAAGAGATAAAAGAGTTTAACGATATTTTAAAAAACAAAACTTATTCTACTACAAAGCTAGATAGTGCTAAATATGATGAGTTTGTTGCCGCCGAAAGATTAGACATGAAAAATATGATGGCAGATATGGGAAAGGTACAAGACACTAATAACGTAGATAGAGATTTTCTAGAGTCTATGATATTTCATCATAAAGGTGCCATAGACGCTTCAAATCAAATTTTAAAATACACAAAAGATAAAACTATAATACAAATAGCAAAAAATATCATCAAAGCCCAAGAAAAAGAGATAAAAGAGTTTAACGAGCTTTTAAAAAGCGGTATTTAAATCTAAATATACTAAACTAAATATGCGATTTATCCTACTATAATTATATATAAATTTGATAAGTGTGTGATTTCTACACACTTATCGATATTTTTCATATATTTTTAACCTTGCTTTTATTCTGTTTTAAATTTACTTAACATAATTAACGCTATAATTTTGTATTTTATACAAAGGTGGAACGATGAAAAAATTAAATGGTTCACAGATGATAAGTGAAGCATTAAAGCACGAAGGAGTTAGTGTTGTTTTTGGCTATCCTGGAGGAGCGGCTTTAAACATTTATGATGAAACATATAAGCAAGACTATTTTACTCATGTTTTGACTAGACATGAGCAAGCAGCAGTTCATGCTGCTGATGGATATGCTAGAGCTTCTGGCAAGGTCGGTGTTGCTTTTGTTACAAGTGGTCCGGGTTTTACAAATGCCGTGACAGGTCTCGCTACTGCTTATGCCGATTCGATTCCACTGGTGCTTATAAGCGGTCAAGTCCCGCTACCGCTCATAGGTACTGATGCTTTTCAGGAGATTGATGCGGTGGGAATTTCTCGCCCTTGTGTAAAACATAATTTTTTAGTTAAAACTATAGATGAACTTCCACGTATTTTAAAAGAAGCTTTTTATATAGCTAGAAGCGGACGTCCGGGCCCTGTTCATGTGGATATACCAAAAGACGTAACTGCGGCTATGGGCGATTTCAATTATCCAAGCGAGATAAAAATGCAAACCTATAAACCAAATGTAAAAGGTCATCCAAATCAGATTAAAAAAGCGTGTGAGATAATATCAAAATCCAAAAAACCTATAGTTTATCTAGGCGGAGGTGCTATAAATAGTAATGCTGCGGATGAGGCTAGAAAATTTATTCATACTGCAAACATCCCGACTGTTGAAACCCTTATGGCTCTTGGAACTTTAAGAAGCGACGACGAGTTAAACTTAGGAATGGTCGGAATGCATGGAAGTTACGCTGCAAATATGGCTTTAAGCGAAGCGGATTTGATTATCTGTTTTGGAGCTAGGTTTGATGATAGGGTAACTGGTAAGCTTAGTGAATTTGCAAAAAATGCAAAAGTTATACACGTAGATATAGATCCAAGCAGCATCGGAAAGATAGTGAATGCAGAGTATCCTATAGTAGGCGATCTAAAGAATGTTTTAATAGAATTAAATGATAAGATAAATATCTCAGAAGGCAGTTTTGATCCATGGATAGAGCAGATATCTATATATAAAAAACTTCATCCGCTTACCTATAAAGACAGCGATGAGATTTTAAAACCGCAATGGGTTATTCAAAATTTAGCCAAAATAGCCGGAGATGACGCTGTTATAGCAACGGATGTCGGACAACATCAGATGTGGGTAGCGCAGTTTTATCCATTTACTCGTCCAAGGCAACTTCTTACTAGCGGCGGATTAGGAACTATGGGTTATGGACTTCCTGCTGCTATGGGCGCTGCATGGGCGGTTGATGTTCCTGTCGTAGCAGTTAGCGGAGATGGTGGATTTCTTATGAATATACAAGAATTAATGACTTTATCGGCAAATAAAAAACGCGTTATAAATATAATTTTAAATAATAATTTTTTAGGAATGGTTCGTCAGTGGCAGACGTTTTTTTATGGTGAAAGATATTCAAATACGGATCTTAGCATTCAACCAGATTTTGTTAAAATTTGTGAGGGTTTTGGCGGAAAAGGTTTTGTTGTAAAAACTAAAGACGAGTTTAAAAATGCACTTAAAGAGGCTCTTAAAATCGATACTGTAAGCGTTATAGAAGTTAAGATAGATAGATTTGAGAATGTTTTACCTATGGTTCCAGCCGGAGCTGCAATTTATAATATGATATTGGAGTAGGAGATGAGAAGAGTTATATCGGCTATTGTTTTAAATGAACATGGCGTTTTAAGTCGTATTGCAGGGCTTTTTTCAGGGCGTGGATATAATATTGACTCGCTCACCGTAGCTCCAGTACCAGATAGTGAGTTTTCAAGAGTTACTATAGTGACTAGTGGTGATGAGAGGGTTTTTGAACAGATAGTAAAACAACTTCATAAACTTATACCGACTTATAAAGTTATAGATAGCGGTGAGTTCGTAGAAAAAGAGATGGTTTTAGTAAAAATATCTTTAAATGAAAACTTTAGTGGATTAGATCCTATATTAAAATCATATAACGGTATGGTTGCAAATGCAAATGAAAATTGCATCATAGTCATGGCTTGTGATAATGCTCAGCGAATTGACTGTTTTATAAAAGTAATGAAAAAATATAACCCGATTCAAATAGTAAGAAGCGGATCGGTAATGATGGAAGTATGATGAGATTAAGTGAAATTTATAAGATTTTAAATTTAGAGTTTGTAGGCACCGATATGGAAATTTCGGCTCTAAATTCTCTTGGAAGAGCTAATGTAGATGAGCTTAGTTATTGCGATAGCGAAAAAAATAGTAAATTTATAGATGAAAGCAGAGCGGGAGCTATTTTAGTAACTTCAAATTTAGCAAATTTAGTAAAAAGTAGAGCCGTAATAGTAGAAAATCCACACCTTGCTTTTGCTATTTTATCAAAAACGTTTTCTAAGCCTCTATTTTATCCAAAATCCCCAGCTGTGATAGATGAAAGTGTTACTATAATGCCAAATGTATATATAGGTAACAATGTAAAAATAGAATCTAGAAGTATCATCATGGCAGGAGCTTATATAGGAGATAACGTAACCATAGGACAAGACTGCATAATTCATCCAAATGTTGTAATATATAATGATTGCAAGATAGGAAATGAGTGCCATATAAATGCTAATGCGGTTATAGGAAGTGATGGTTTTGGATATGCTCATACAAAAACCGGTGAGCATATAAAAATTTATCATAATGGCTGGGTAGAATTAGAAGATAATGTAGAAATAGGAGCTTGCACAACTATAGATAGAGGCGTTTTTGAGCCGACTATTGTTAAAAAATATAGCAAAATAGATAATCTAGTTCAAATCGGTCATAATTGCGAGATCGGTTTTGGTTGCATTATCGTAAGTCAAACGGGTCTTGCTGGAAGCACGAAACTCGGACGAAATGTTGTTATGGGAGGACAAAGCGGTACTGCCGGTCACTTAAAAATAGGAGATTTTGCTCAAATAGCAGGTCGCGGCGCTGTTAGCAAAGATTTAGAACCGGGAAAAAACTATGCAGGATATCCTATAATGGAGTTGAAAGAGTGGTTTAAACTTCAGGCTAAATTTTTAAAAGAGTTTGGAGTAAAAAGATGACAAATGCTAAATTAGAAAAAGTTATTGCATTAGAGGGCACCAAAAAAGGATCTATTTTGGTAGCTCACATCGATGAGCCTTATGGAAAAGACTCAAAGCCTATTATATTGAAAGGCGATAATGAGCCAGACTGGAAAGTACATATACCTTATGAAAATTTAGACGAACTTATAGATGTTTTAAATGAGATTAAAAAAGCAAAAGATTAGCTCTTTGCTTTTTTCTTCTTTTGGATATAGATATATGCAGCCGTAATCATCGCTACTACTATGAGAAGCACTATTATTATAGTATGTAAGTATTCAGCGATAAGCTCTTTTTGATCACCTAAAAAATATCCGATAGCTATCAAAATCGCTACCCAAATGCCGGCTCCTAAAGTAGTAAAAATACAAAATCTAAGAATATTCATTTTAGCTAGCCCGGCAGGAAGACTTATATACTGCCTTATGCCTGGTATCAATCTGCAGTTAAATGTTGAAATTTCTCCGTATTTATTAAAGAAATTTTCAAATTTATCCATTTTTTCATCTGTTATTCCTACGTATTTTCCATATTTTTGTATAAAACTTCTACCGAAAAAGAAACATAAATAGTAGTTAAATAAAGCTCCGGCTAAGCTGCCAAAGGCTCCGGCTAAGAAAGCTAGAGTAACACTCATTTCGCCTTTATATACAAGATAGCCAGCAGGTATCATCACGACTTCGCTCGGAAATGGAAAAAAACTACTCTCAAGAGCCATTAGTAAAAATATACCTATATAAC
This sequence comes from Campylobacter sp. TJR-1, assembly GCF_032840035.1. Taxonomy (NCBI): domain Bacteria; kingdom Pseudomonadati; phylum Campylobacterota; class Epsilonproteobacteria; order Campylobacterales; family Campylobacteraceae; genus Campylobacter; species Campylobacter sp. TJR-1. The sequence goes on from NZ_JAWIZX010000003.1 coordinate 158,852, forward strand.
CCCAACCAGCGACTAGATCAACTAGAAAATTTATAATATCGCTTAGCACTTATATCCTTTAATAAAAATGTGTATTTTAGCAACATATGGTAAATGTTTATCGTTTAATTATTTAAATTTATTTGCTATTTAAGTGTTTTTATATCATAATACTAGTTATGAATACATATATTAACGAACTTATAAACTTAGGCTTTAAAGAGGATTTAAGTAGTAGCGGAGATATTACTAGTTTAGCTATTTTTAATGATGAAAAAGATAGTTTTTATTTGATTTGTAAATCTGATGGTGTGCTTTGCGGTATAGATATATTTAAAAAAGTTTTTAAATTTATAGATGAAAATATCTCTGTGGAACTGTATTTCAAAGACGGTGATGCGATAAAATACGCAGATATGGTAGCAAAAGTATCAGGAAGCGTGATAAACATTTTACAAGCCGAAAGAGTAGCTATAAATTTCATAAGCTATCTCTCTGGCATAGCTACAAAAACCTCTATTTTCGTAAAAGAATCCAAAGGCAATGTAAAAATACTAGACACTAGAAAAACGCTTCCTGCTTATAGAATGTTAGCAAAATACGCCGTAAAATGCGGCGGCGGAGAAAATCATAGAATAGGGCTATACGATATGATTTTAATCAAAGACAATCATATAGACGCAGCAGGAGGCATCACTAACGCGGTTACTAAAATACGCCAAAAATATGGAAATAAATTTAAAATAGAAGTAGAAACAAGAAGTTTAAATGAAGTAAAAGAGGCTTTAAATTTAGGTATAGATATGATTATGTTTGATAATATGAGTTTAGAAATGATGAGAGAGGCTGTTAAAATTGTATCTCAAAAAGCCTTTATAGAAGCTTCTGGAAATATGAGTTTAGATAAGATAAAAAAGCTTGCAGATTGTGGTGTAGACGCTATTTCTTTTGGTGAACTAACACATAGCGTTAAAGCTTTTGATTTTTCTTTGAAAAAAGAACTCATATAAAATAAATCAAATTTAAGTCTTATAAAAGTCAATAATACACTCAAAATCAATACTTAAAGGCTTCAAAAATATTACTAGCATCGCGTAATTATGATATTTTATTTACAATTGTATTTTAGATAGTCTTGTTTATGGATAATCTATTTTTTAGTAAAAAAATTGTATAATCTACGCAATTTTTTTAAATTTTTGGAGCGGGTGTGAATTATATTTTAAAAATTGATTGTTATGATGAAAAGGGTCTAATACTAAGAGTTAGCGAGATAGTTTTTAAAAATGGTCTAAATTATGTTAGTACAAGTGAGTTTGTTGATCATGAAAATGAACGATTTTATATGCGTGCTGTGATGGTGGGCGATATAAATGTTTGTGAGTTTAAGAATACATTAAGTGCTTTTTTACCTAAAGATGCGATTATATTTTGTGAAGAGATAACTAAAAAAGATGTTGTTGTACTAGCTACAAAAGAGAGCCACTGCTTAGGAGATTTACTGATAAAACATAGTAGCGGTGAGTTAAACGCAAACATTCTTGCAGTCATAGCAAATCACGACACTTTGAGACCTCTTACTGAAAAATTTGATATTCCTTTTCATTTTGTTAGTTCAGATGGGATTAGCAGAGAAGAACATGAAAATTTAGTTTTAAACGAATTGAAAAAATACAAATTTAATTATATGATTTTAGCAAAATATATGCGAATTCTAAGCTCGAATTTCGTAAAAAATTATCCTAAAAAAATTATAAATATTCATCACTCATTTTTACCGGCTTTTATAGGAGCAAATCCTTATAAACAGGCTCATGAAAGAGGAGTAAAGATCATCGGAGCAACGGCTCATTTTGTTACTAATGATCTTGATGAAGGACCTATCATTACTCAAGATGTTATAAGAGTAAATCATGAAATGAGCTGGCGTGATATGCAAAGAGCAGGTAAAAATGTAGAAAAAGTCGTACTTTCAAATGCGCTTGATCTTGTTTTTGATGAGAGGGTTTTTGTTTATAAAAATAAAACGGTGATTTTTTAGATGTTTGATATAGTTTTGGTTCGACCAGAAATTCATACGAATACCGGAAGCATAGGAAGAATGTGCGTGAATTCAGGTTGCAGACTTCATCTTATAAAGCCGCTTGGATTTATGCTTGATGATAAGCATTTAAAGCGTGCCGGGCTTGATTATTGGGATAAATTGGATCTTGTTATTTGGGAGAGTTCGGATGATTTTTTAACTCAAAATATCAAATTTAAAGATAGATTTTTCTTTGCTACTACTAAAACAAATAGGCTCTATTTTAACACTAAATTCCAAAAAGGAGATTTTCTATTTTTTGGTGCCGAGGGATCTGGATTGCCGCTTGATTTAATGAAAATAAAAAAAGAAAACTGTATCACGATACCGATGAGCGGTGATGGAAGAAGTTTAAATTTAGCTACTAGCGTAGGAATTATAACTTATGAAGCGATACGCCAAAATATAAACGAGTTTAATTTTAGGGATGAAATTTGCGAGTTTTAATCCTACTTTTTATAGCTATTTTTTCTATTTCAGCTGAACTTAAGATAGCGACTTATAACGTAGAAAATCTTTTTGATGATAATATAGACGGGAGCGAATATAAAGATTTCAAAGATGGAACATGGAATACGGCTAAATATATTCAAAAATTAAATAATATTTCGCGAGTGATAAAAGCGCTAGATGCGGATTTTATTTCTGTATTAGAGATAGAAAATAGCTCTGTTTTAAAGCAGTTGGCTATGAAAAGCGGGTATAAATTTTATGAGTTTGCTACAAATAAAAATGCTCCCGTAGGACTTGGAGTAATGTCGAAATATCCTATTTTAAGTAGCCGAAAAATCGTAATTCCAAATTTAAAAACCAGACCTATTTTAGTAAGCGAGATAAGTTTTGGAGGTGAGACAATAAAGTTTTTCTCAACTCATTTCCCGGCAGCAAAAAATAGTTTAAAAGATAGAAAAACAGCTGCAAATACTATGATAAAAGCAGTCGAAAATGAAAAAAACAGTATAATTTTAGGCGACTTAAATAGTAATTATGGATATGGATTTTTGCTAAATGATTTAAACGGAGAATTTAAAAATCTCTGGGAATTTGTAGGAAACAGAGATAGAAGTTCATATAAAAAAGGTGGCGCTATAGATCACATAATGCTTCAAAATAGCTTTTTTAACGGAAATATTAGATACAAAAACTCTAGTTTTGGCGTATTCAAGCCAAGTTTTTTATCTAGCGGGAAGTTTTCCGATCATTACGCTATTTATGCGGTATTAACTTCAGAATTTAGAGATTCACCCGTTTTAAAAAAAAGTATAGATGAAATTTATGCAGTGAGCGATGAGAGGGCAGAGGTCGTTGGAGTAGTTATTTACGTTGATAAATTCGGTTATATTTTGGCTGATAAAAGTAGAAGAGGTATATACGTATATGAAAAAAATCCAAAACTTCCACTTGGCACGAAGGTTGAAGCTATAGTAAATAAAACAGATCTTTATAAAGGAAATATGCAGATTTCTAGCATATCGTATAAAAACGTAGATACTGCTTTTGATACTGATATAAGCAAATTTATGATAAGTCAAGATGAGATAAAAAGCGCTAGGAGCGGCGATGTTGTTTCAAATTTGAAGATAGATGTAAAAGATGGTTTTACATCTATCAACGGTGAGAAATTAAGAGTATTTAGTCGCTCTAAAAAGATAAAAAACGGGCAAAATTTAGTTTATAAAAATGCGTTAGTTTGGAGTTATAAAGGCGAGAAGGAGCTTGTTGTTGAGTGATTTTTTTAATTTTTTAGTTTGGGTTTTGCTTGTATTTTTGATATTTGTTTTAGTTGTAGGATTTAATCGTCAAATGATGGAAAAAAATCGTCTCAGAGATGAACAAATAGCAAAAAGGAAAGAAGCAAAAGGTAAAATGAAGATAAAATAGATGATAATAACTCATCAAATTAGTTAAATATAGTTAAAACAGAGTTATTTTATGAAAATATCAACTTTTGTTTGTTTGAGTTTAAAAGCTTGTTACTAAAATAGGCTGATATTATAAGGAGAAAAAAAGATGAAGCTATTGATTGAAATCGGCGTTGAAGAGTTGCCGGCAATCCCTTTTTTAAGGGAATTAAATAATATAAAACCAAAATGGAAGCAAGTTTTAGACGAATACGGACTTGATAGCAAATTCAACCTTGAATATACTCCAAGAAGAATCGTGATAAACGGCGATATACCAGAACTTACGCCTGATTTAGAAGTTGAAAATATAGGAGCTCCAAAAAGCGTTGCTCTGCAAGACGGTAAATGGAACGCGGCTGCTTTGGGATTTGCTAAGAAGTGTGGCATAAGTCAAGATGAGCTTGGTTTTAAAGAGATTAAAGGTAAAGAGGTTTTATATCATAAAAGCGTTATAAAAGGTAAGCTTGTTTCTGATTTACTGCCTGCTATGATAGAGAAATTTATATTATCTTTAAATTTCGGGAAAAGTATGAGATGGGGAAACGGCGAATATGAGTTTATACGCCCTATACGCTCATTAATATCTATTTTAGGTGAAAAAAGCTTGGATTTTGAAATTTTTGGAGTTAAGAGTAAAAAAGCGTTTTATCCACATAGAAATTTCGGTTATGATATGATAGATTTTTCTAGTATAGATGAGTATTTTGAGCTTGTGCGAAAAAATGGAATTATACTAAGCGCTACTCAGAGAAAAGAGAAAATTTTAAACGAATTTAAGACTATTGAGACTAAAAATAACCTGAAAATAGAGCTTGATTTTGATCTTTTAGATGAAGTTGTAGCTATAACAGAGTATCCAACGGCACTCTTAGGTAGTTTTGAAAAAGAGTTTTTAGAGGTTCCTAGCGAAGTTATTATCACTTCAATGAAGGAAAATCAACGCTATTTTCCTTTGCATAATGCAGATGGAAAACTTAGCAATCATTTTGTAGTAGTAAGCAACGCTATTACAGATGACCATAATTTAATAATAAGAGGAAATGAAAAAGTCTTAAGAGCAAGATTAAGCGATGCTAAGTTTTTTTGGCATAGTGATTTAGCTAGCGAGTTTAGTAGTGAAAAGCTAAAAAATATCACTTATCTAAATGAGTTAGGCAGTATGTACGATAAAGAACTCAGAGAGAGACAAATCGCTAGAATTTTAGCTAGTATCTACGATAAGGATTTAAGATATGAGTTTGGTGGAGATTACGCTGATGAACTTGATAGGGCTGTCATGCTTAGCAAAGCCGATCTTACTACTAATATGGTTTATGAATTTACAAATCTCCAAGGAGTAATGGGTGGGTATTACGCTGCATATAGAGACGAAAATCCGTTTATAATAGGCGCTATCAAAGAGCAGTATTTGCCAAACGCAAATTTATATCCAAAAACTCTATTTTCAAGTTTAGTGGCGATATCAAACAAACTTGATACTTTAATGGGGCTTTTTAGTATAGGTAAGATACCAAGCGGAAATAAAGATCCATACGCATTAAGAAGAGCGGCTAGCGGAATTATAAAAATAGTACTAAATTTAGGTATAAATTTTGATTTGAGAAATATTTTAAATTTAATAAAACCAAATTATAAAAATTTTGATTTAAACTATCTTGAAAGTTTTGTATATGAAAGACTTTATAGCATTTACGATGTTAACCCTTCTGTTATAAAAGCGTGTTTAAATAGCTCACAGAGTGACTTGAAAAGATTAAATGCAGCCATAATTGCACTTGATGAAATATGCAAAATGAAGGATTTTAAAGATAATTTCTCTACATTTAAACGACTGTCTAATATTATAAAAGATAGCGAGATTGCAGAAATAAATGAGAGTTTATTTGAAGAAGACGTGGAAAATGAATTAAACAATAAATTTAAAGCTTTAAATTTAAATATAGACGATACAAAAACATATCTTGAGAGTTTGTTTGGATTAAAAAACAGTATTGATCTTTTCTTCGACTCTGTGATGATAAATCACGATAATCCAAAAATAAAAGCTAATAGAATCTCCATTATAGGTCAAATTTATAAAGCATTTTTAAAAGTGGCTGATATAAAGGAAATTAGCGCTTGAGTGAAAATCCACGCTATTTAAAAGAGCAACTAATAACTTATCTTGGAAATAAACGTTCCTTGCTAGGTTTTATAGAAGCTGGTATAAAAGGTGTAAAGCAAGATATAAAAAAAGATAAAGTTAGTTTTGCAGATATTTTTAGCGGCTCTGGCATCGTAGCACGAATGGCTAGAGCCCATTCGCATACGATATATACAAATGATCTTGAGTTGTATTCAAAAGTTATAAATGAGTGCTATCAAACAAATTATAGCGATGAACTAAATGAAAAACTTGATTTTTATTATCATAAATTAAGCGATATAAAAGATTTAAAAAGAGGGTTTATAACATCTTTATATGCTCCAAAAGATGAAAATGATATCAAAAAAGACGACAGGGTATTTTTTACTCTTAAAAATGCGATGATTATAGATACTTTAAGAACTGCTATAGATGAGATAGTTCCAGATGAATTAAGGGTATTTTTCTTAGCTCCGCTTCTTTCTGAAGTAAGCGTTCATAGTAATACTAGTGGTGTTTTTAAGGGATTTTATAAAAATAAACTTGGAATAGGCGAGTTTGGAGGAAACGGAAAAAACGCTCTTAAAAGGATAATGAGCGATATAACTTTGAAAAAACCTGTGTTTTCGAATTTTAAATGCGACTCATATGTTGCCCAAAAAGACGCCTTAGAGTTTGCTAAAGATATGCAAGAAGTAGATATTGCTTACCTTGATCCTCCATACAATCAACATCCTTATGGCTCAAACTATTTTATGTTAAATTTAATAGCAAAATATGAAAAACCAAAAGATATAAGCTTAGTGAGTGGCATTCCAAAACAATGGAATAGAAGCGTTTATAATAAAAAAAGAGATGCTTGTTCGGCATTTTTTGAGCTTATAAATAATTTAAAATCAAAGTATCTGTTGATATCGTTTAACAATGAAGGTTTCATAGATAAAGATGAGTTTATAACGAATTTATCAAAGATAGGCAGAGTTGAGTTAAAAGAGCAGAAATACAACGCTTTTCGCGGTAGTAGAAATTTAAACGGCAGAGATTTACATGTATTTGAGCAGCTTTATTGGGTAAAAAAATAATAGCTTATCTTATCTTTTTATCTCAAAAAAAAACAGCTCAATACTTTCCTTGATATACAACTTTTTCTTTAACTTGATAATATATGCTGATTTTACCATCAATTTTGCGAAAATCCCTTATGTACTGTGAAATTTCATTTGCTATTTTATTAAACGTAGCTTGACTTATAAGGATTTTACCGACTAAATTTGCTTCTGTGCCTTTAGCCCATGCATTTACATTTGCATCATCTAGAAGCGTTCCATAAGCTAACATTATATCTTGTCTATTTTGCTCATCGAAGTTCATATAATCAACTTCGATATTTTGCGATTGAGGCTCTTGTACAACTTCTTTTATATTATCATTTTGTGCGGCGACTGCTATATTGTGCTGAGCATTGTTTTTAGCAGAACAGCCAGTAAATATAAGAAGCAAGATATATATGTAGATTTTCATACTTCGCTTGCCTTTAGACGTTTTTTACTATGCTTGTTTAAAAATTTAGCATATTTTGTCCCATAAAGACCGGCGTGCCATAGACTAAATCCCACCATTGCGGCACCTGCTATAGTATGGAGTTTTGCCGCTTTTTTATTTTTCATATTAAAAGCCGTTATAGTAAGTATGCCAAGACTAGCGCTTAAAGCTATTTTGGCTGATTTTCTTTGAAACTCTAAGTCTAAGAGTTTGTTTGATATTTTATTCCCAACATTCTGCATTTTTTATACCTAATTCCTTAGCTTTAAAAACAGGTTCTTTTCCTGCTTTTTTCTGTATTATATAGTCTCGAAGCGTTACTTTAACTATATTAGATAAAAATAGTATTGCCAATATATTTAAAGTCGCCATACCTGCCATAAGTATATCTGCTAAACTCCAAGCTATGGTTAAGTTCATTTGAGCTCCTATAAATACCATCGCTACAGCAGAAACTTTAAATAAAAACATAATTATCCTATTATTTGTTAAATATTTTATATTTGCTTGAGCGTAATAGTAATTTCCTATAAGAGATGTTATGGCAAATAATGCAATAGCTGCCGATACGAAGTGTAATCCTATATCTCCGAAATACTCTTGCATAGCTTGTTGTACGAGAGGAAGCGCTGTTAGTTCTTGTCCTTTTTCTATAAATTTAGTAGAAAATAGCACTAAAAACGCTGTACTAGTACATATAAATACATCTATAAATACCGCAAAACTTTGTACTAGTCCTTGTTTTGCAGGGTGGCTAGTATGGGCAGCAGCAGCTGCATTTGGCGCCGAGCCCATACCTGCTTCATTTGAAAAAAGTCCTCTTTTTATGCCTATTGCAATTGCAGATCCGGCAAAACCTCCAAAAATAGCTTTAAAATCAAACGCTTCTTTAAATATAAGCGTCAAAACTTCAGGTATTTTTTCATAGTTTAAAATTATGGCGATTACTGCTAAAAGAGTATATGCGATAGCCATATAAGGCACAATAATAGAGCTAACTTTACCTATGGTGTAACTTTTGCTAAAAAATAAAATAGTAGTTATAATTGTTAAAATAATTCCTATATAGATAGTTATTCCGCTATTTTTAAACTCTTCCCAGGTGGTTGCCGGAGTGTAAATTTGAAAAGCTGAAGTCATGGTATAACTTTGTAATCCGTTAAAACCGTAGGCGTAAGTAAGTATTAGTATAATTGCAAATAAAGTGCCTATGCGTTTCATACCTAAAGCTTTTGTTATATAGTATGCGGGTCCGCCTTTGAATCCATTTCCATCTTTGCTTTTATAAATTTGAGCTAACGTACTTTCTGCAAATGCGCTTGCTCCACCAAAAAATGCCATTGCCCACATCCAAAATATAGCTCCGGCTCCACCGACTGTGATGGCAAAAGCGATTCCAGCTATATTTCCTATGCCGACTCTACTGGCGGTTGATATCATAAGTGCTTGAAAAGGGCTTATATGTTCAGGATGCAAGACATCGCTATCTGCTTTTTCTGTTACTGCTTTAAGGCTTTCTATGAACATCCCAATCTGTACAAATCCAAATTTAAAACTTAGGAAAATACCTACAAAAACAAGCAGGACAACAAGATAATATGTATATAACCAGTCATTAAGGTTATCTAGTAAAGAGATTATAAAATTCATTAAAGTCTCCTATATATTAATATTTTATTATATCTTACAAAATATTAATATGCTATAAAATTATAAAACTAATAATTTTGATTTATATCTGCACTATTTAGTGAGTTTAAAAGCAATGCTATGGTAGTTCCGTTATGTAAAACAGCGGTTTGTATAGGACTTAGTTTGCCAAGAGTTGCACCAAGCAGTATTCCTGAGTTTATACCTACTGTTGCTTTGAAATTTAAATTTATCTTTTCCATAGTTTTATTTGCTATTAGTTTTGCCTTTGCTACTGAGCATATATCGTCTTTTAAAAGACTTATATCAGCGCTTGCTTTTGCTATATCAGCACCTTTGCTCATGCTTATTCCGACATTTGACTTCACTAGACTTGGAGCGTCGTTTATACCGTCTCCTATGAATGCTATATTCTTTCCGCTTTTTCTTAAATTTTCAATAATTTGTGCTTTATCCGTAGGTAAGCAATTTGCAAATACCTTGTCTACACCGATACTTTTTGCTACTTCATCGGCTTTGTTTTGTACATCTCCTGTTAGCATTATTATCTCTTTTACTCCGTACTCTTTTAATTTCTCTATGCACTCTTTTGCATTGTCTCTTATCTCGTCTTTTAGAGCTATTGTACCTATTAATTTTTTATCGTATCCTATATATAGCATAGCAAATCCGCTTTTGATACTCTCTTCAAGCTTTGATTTATGAGCAGAAAAATCTATCATTTCATCATCTTCAAGAAAGTGCCTGCTTCCTATAACTACTTCTTTTCCTTTTACCACCGTTTTTACACCGTGAGCTACTATGAACTCTACTTCTTCATGGTGTATGTGATGAAAACCTCTTTGCCTTGCTGCTTTGACTATAGCTTCGGCTACTGGGTGAAAGTAGTGCTCTTCTGCACTTGCTGTTAAATTTAACAGTTCATCCGAATTAATTCCTTCATCAAAACTATAAATTTCGGCTACGCTTAAATTTCCGTATGTGAGAGTTCCTGTTTTATCAAAAACAAATGTATCTGCATTTGCTAGAGCTTCTATTGCTTTTGCTCCTTTTATCAAGATACCATCACGTCCAGCTTTGCTTATACTTGTTTTAAAGGCTACTGGCGTTGCTAATTTCAGAGCGCATGAATAGTCTGCTTGCAGCACCGAAGCCATAGCCATCGTATTTTTATTTATTATATAACTAAGACCGGCTAGTCCAAGAGTTACTGGTACTAATTTATCTGCAAGTTTCGTAGCTTTTAACCCTATTGATGATTTCTCGTTTAAGCTTGCTTGAATGTATTTTTTTATGCGACTAGTGGCAGTTTCATCGCCTATAAGTTCTGCCCATATTTTTATACGTCCTTCTTCAACTATAGTTCCGCTCATAACTCTATCGCCACGCTCTTTTTTGACCGGTTCTGCTTCTCCTGTCATGCTCACTTGATTTATGCTAGCACTTCCTTCTACGATATATCCGTCTATAGCTATGCTCTCACCAGTAGATACTACTACTATATCTCCTATTTTTATATCTTTTGCATTTATGAGCTTGAGCTCTTTTTTGCCATTACCTATCACTTCTATCCACGCCTCTTTTACATTTGGACGTGCTAATTCTTTTATTAGATCATCACTTTTATGTACCGTACTTTCTTCTATGTATTCACCTAAATTTAAAAGGAGATTCGTACCGTTTGCAGCTGAGTAATCTCCTCTTGCGAGGCTGACTCCAACAGCCAACGCTTCAAGAGTCTTACTTGTAAGCCCTTCGTGAAGTAACTCATAAGCGCCTTCTTTAAAAAGTTCTTTAGAGCCTGCAAGAGTAGCTGCTATGTTTATAAATTTATTTTTATTTATACTAGTTAAGGCTAATATCGCTGCTGATTTATAAATTTCAGCTTTGCTTGGAGCATTTTTTATACTTTTTAAAGTTGAAATTTGTATGTTACTGATATCTTGTATTATATTTTTTAAATTTCGACTATAAGTTATTATAATGCTTTTTGCGGCTTTATTTACTCTTGCGTTTAGAACATCTTCTAACTTTAAAATTTCAGCTTCAAGATTTCTCTCATCGATAAATTCGTTTAGTTCGTTGCAGATAAATCTAACTCTGTTATTTACGTGACTGGCTATTTTTAGACTATTTTTGGGCATTGACTTCAGCTTTGGCATCTTCAAATCTCTCTTTTAACTCTTCGGTACCGCTTTGTAATAAATTTGTGGCTTTTACTATCGCTTTAAATAGTGTTTGCTGCGCATTTTGGTTTGTTAAAAGATATGTGATTCCAGCACCTAGCAATACTCCTTTTAAAAATCCTGCCGTATTAAAGTTATCTGGTATAAATGGAATATCTTTTGTTAAGTTATTTATAGTTTCATTTATAGCTGATATAGCTGATTTGTCTGTGTTTTGGTTGTTAATGTATGGATTTGTCATTTGTTTTCCTTTAAAATACTATTTGTTGCTTTTATCATAGATAATCCAGCAGCTACTTTTATAGCCGCATTTATATATTTTCCTTGTACTACGTCATTTGACGCCCATATCCCAAATCCGGCGGCGATACCGCTTTCAATACTAATTTTTAAAACTTTTTTCATGGCGGTTTTTGTATCTATTTGACCATCTTTTACTTGATTTAAAGAGATGGCGCTAGATGCTATAAAACCTATCAAGGAACCGCTAAGAAAATTATCCGCAGGTAGTCTCGAAGTAGAAAATAAACTGTTATTCATATTTTAAATTCCTTCTAAATCTATACTATTATTTAAATTTCAAAATCTTGTTTGTTTTGATCTGTTTGCGGTGCTTTTTTTGCTTGCGGTTTTCTCGGTTTTCTAGTTTTTACCGGTTTTTCGCTGCTTAAATTTTCAAGTTTGACTACTTTTAAAGAGCTATCTTTTGCTTTTTTAGCTATCTCTTTACCTTTATCAAGTCCTGTTAAAAGGCTATTTTGTATCGCTTTTCTATTATTAAAAGCATATATAGCAAGCCCGCCTACTAAAGCTCCGGCTAAGAATGGAAGTGCCATTTTAAATCCTTTATTTGAGATATTATTCATCGATTTTTTCCTTTTTTATGATTTCATTTATCAATAATCCTATTAATCCTCCGGCTGCAACTCCGCTAAAAAACGGAAAACTCGGATGATTTAAAAGAGTATTTATGTTTTCCATATTTGCTTCTCCTGAAGCTATTTTGTTTGCCTCTTCAAGAAAATCTTTTATACTGTTATTTGACTTTGGATCAGTATTATTTTGATTTGAGTTTTGTATATTTGGAGCTAAGTTTTGACAAGATATACTTAACAAAGATGCTTTTAGAGCCGGGATATATTCGTTATTTGAAGTAGCCCAAAGTCTAAAAAATAGATCTTTTACGTCATCATCCATAAATTCCGATGCGTTTTTATAAAATTCATTTATCTCTAGTTCGTAATTTATAGCGACTATTAATTTTTCAAAATTATCTTTTGGATTTAAAACTTCGCATTCGTTTAAATTTATACTGTAATTTTTCTCGTCTGCTAGGTTTTTTAGCAGCTCTAAACCGCTTTTTTTAATAGATAAAATTTGGTTAAAAATTTCTGTATCGACAAAATTAGAATAGATAAGAATTCCTCTATTTTCATAGTTAAAAGCAAGATTGTAAATCTCTTCTTTAGAGTAGTTATCAAATTTAATTTGCATTGCAACTCCTTTTGATTTCTTCAATTTTTTTAGATATGTGTTCTAAATTTTGACCATTTAGCATATCATTCCAGAGATGTTCTGGAAATTTATTTTGATCGTATAAAACGGTAACCGAGCCTACTAATTTATTGAATTTAACGCTATTTATACCGTCTATTTTTGCTATGATTTTATCTATTTCGTCTAAGCCTATGTTCGATTGAAGCTCCTTTATACGAGGAGAAACTCTAACTCTAAGGCGACCAGGAACGCTATGAATAAGCGAAAAATACGGTAAAATTTCATTTAATATTTTTAAATTTGAACTCATATAATCTCTTTATTTGAAAGTTTTGTAATTATTATATTAATCTACTTAAATAAAACTTAATTTATCGCTTTTAAAACTAATTTTTTAATTTTTAAATTTATGATGATTTCTTTTATCAAGATAATAAAGGTATTATTAAGATTTTTTAGGTATTATGGCGAAAATTTTTTAAGGAGCTGCTATGAGCTATGATGAATTAGAATTAGAAGCTATGATCCAAGAGGTTTTAGAAGATTGTGGCGACTTTGAGAATTTAGATGACGAAGAGCTTTTTGAATTAATAGAAAAGATAAAAGAGCTTACAGATGGCGACACGGAAGAGGCTTATGAGCATCTAAACGGATATTCTCCGATAAGCAGAAAAAGGTTTATGTCGTTGTATTCGGTTTAATATTTTAAATTTAATGTAAATTATGATATTATTTTGACAACAAATTATAGAAGGATATCATACTCTTATGCAAAGATTTCTACTTATTTTACTGCTATTTATAACAGCAGCCTTTAGCGCTACTATAGGAAACGGCGAGACGCAAATCATCAGTATCGAATCACAATATGCTGGAAAATTAACCGCAAACGACAAAAAAATATCCTGGATAGATCATCCATTAAAACCGGGATTTAAAATAGCTTTTGTGCCGGCTAGTTATTACGAAACAAAAAATATCAATGTTAAAAATAGTTTAGACGGAGAGATGGGAATTACTGAGTTTGAACTTGTTAAGAAAGATTATAAACAAGAAAAAATTACCGTTTCAGAATCAAAAGTAAAACCGCCTCAATCTGTTATGAAACGTATAGACAAAGAGAGGCGTGAAGCTCAACAAATTTATAAAACAGTTAGTAAAGGTCTATTTTTTAATGATAAATTTATATCTCCTATGAATAGTTTTATAACAAGTGATTTTGGCACTGCTAGAGTATTTAACGGACTTATAAAAAGTTATCACGGAGGAACGGATTTTAGAGCTGCAGTCGGAGAAAGCGTAATAGCTGCAAATAGCGGAATAGTAAAGATAGCAAAAGATAGATATTACGCCGGTAAAAGTGTGGTTATAGATCATGGAAGCGGTATTTATACTCAGTATTACCATCTTAGCGATATCATCGTAAAAGTCGGTCAAAAAGTAAATAAAGGCGATATATTAGGTCTTAGCGGAGATAGCGGTAGAGTTAGCGGACCGCACTTGCACTTTGGAGTAATTATAAACAATGTTCAAGTAAATCCTCTTGATTTTATAAGTAAAATTAATATGGTTTTATAAATTCACAAAAAATCAACAATTTAAGCTTATAATTCCATCATATTTCAAGATGAAGGATGAACGATGAAAAGTAAAATCTTATCAGCCGCTTTAGTAACGGCGGTTCTTAGCAGTTTTGCATTTGGTGCGAATGATAAAGCTATAGAGCTTAGCAATAAAATTTTTGCGGTTAAAAAGGACGCTAGCGCAAAAGAGCTTATAATAAGAGATGCGTGTTTTAAAATTCATAATGAGATGTTAGAAGTCACTAAAAATATGACTCCTGATCAAAGAGATGATTTCAATAAAGAATTTAGAATGCAAATGAGAAAAAATATGGCGACTCTTGGCAAAGACGAGTATTTTAATCCGGCAGTTTGCAGATCTGTTATGAAAAAACATAATAGAAATTACGGCATGAGAAATCCGGGCATGGGCATGGGCGGTGGTTACAACTGCCAATCAAATGCGGATTGTCCATATAATCAATAAATGAGCAAAATCCTAGTCTTAGAAGATGAGCCGATGCTGCAAGATATGATAAGTTCATATCTTCAAAGCTTCGGCTATGAAGTAGAAGCTTCTGATAGCTATGATAAAGCTCTAAGTATTGCTTATGAAAAAAATTTTGATCTATTTATATTTGATGTCAAAATCATAGGCGGTAGTGGATTTGAACTATTAGACGAGCTTAGATCCTCAGGAGTGGCGACTCCTTGTATATTTGCCACTTCATTAAATGGTATAAATGACGTTACAAAGGGTTTTAAAGTCGGTTGTGACGATTATATAAAAAAGCCATTTGAGTTAGCCGAACTTCTTTTAAGAGTACAAAATATACTGAAACGAAACTTTAATCACTATGTAGATGATAATTTTATCATTATTAATAGTAATTTCAAATTTGATATCCTACAAAAAAAATTGATGCAAGATGGCAAAGTTCTGCCTCTTGCTAAAAAAGAGACTGAGCTTTTATGTCTATTTTTAAAAAATAAAAATAGAATTTTAAGCCGAGATGAAATTTATTCTCAAATTTGGGAATTTGATGAAGTACCGAGCGAACTAAGCCTAAGAGTCTATATAAGAAATCTTAGAAAACTTATAGGTAACGAAAAAATCATAAGCCACTCAAAACTTGGATATGAATATGTCTCATAAAAAATATATTCTTCCTATTTTTTTGCTTTATACCATAACTAGTATGCTCTTTTTGCTGTTTTTCGCAGTTTCATACTACAAAGAGGCAAAAAATGATATATACGAAAAAACCGTAAAAGATCTAAGAGCGTATGCGAATGAGATTGAGTATATGCTTAGGATAAATGGCGGCATAGGCGAGATCTTGGATCTTAAAAGCGAGTATGATATAAATCTTTATGATATCAGATCAAAAAGATATGTATTAAAAAACTTTGATAGACCTATTTATAATGGTCGATATTACGTAGATGATAAATTTATGTATTACAGCGACGATATTCATACAAAAAGACGAACTATAGAATTAAATTTAGAACTTAGAACACAAAGTCCTCACGCTAGCATAAATAGGCTTTTTGTCAAGATATCTATGATCTCAATCATCGTGCTTTTGGCTATATCTGTTATAGCGTATTTTATCGTTAAACTCTCCTATCTGCCACTTTTAAATCAAATAAAAACTTTAAATAACTTTATCACGGATACTACTCATGAGATAAATACGCCTTTAAGTGTGATACTTATGAGCGTAGAAATGTTTGATAAAAATCATTCAAAATACCTTGAAAACATTAAAATAGCCTCTAAAACTTTATCAAATTTATATAATGATTTGGCTTTAAATTTAAAAAGCGAACCAAATAAGATAGAAAAATTAAATTTAAAAGATATTTTTATAGAACGTGCAAAGATTTTTGAAATGAGTGCGGCAAATAAAGACATTAAAATAATTTTAAATTTAGAGGATGCGGAAGTTGATTCTGATAGTTTTAAATTTAAAAAAATACTTGATAATATAATTTCAAATGCTATTAAATATAGTTTTAAAAGTCAGCAAGTTATCATCAATTTAAAACAAGATAATTTTTGCGTTGTAAATTTCGGATCTACTATTTCAAAAGAAAATTTAAATAAAATTTATGATAAATTTAGTCGTTTTGACTCACAAAATGGTGGTTTTGGTATAGGTCTAAGCCTCGTAAAAAGATATTGCGATGAGCTTGGATTTAAAGTAAATTGCGTAAGCGGTGATGATAGGACTGAATTTTGCGTGAAATTTAAAGAAATTTAAATTTAAATTTTTGATTGAGTATTATTTTTTAAATTTAACTTAAATAATAGATTAAAAATGCCATCTTCCTTAAATTTTATTTTTTTATTACATATTTATCTGTTTTTAGCTAAAATCAGCAAAATTTTTAAATCATAAAGGTCAGCAGATGCAAAAGAAGGATGTTAAAAAAGTTGTTTTGGCTTATAGTGGCGGACTTGATACAAGTATCATTTTAAAATGGCTACAAGACGAGTATAAATGTGAAGTCGTGACTTTCACAGCCGATATCGGTCAAGGAGAAGAGGTCGAGCCAGCTCGCAAAAAAGCTATAAGCTTAGGTATAAAACCTGAAAATATCTTTATAGAGGATTTGCGTGAAGAGTTTGTAAAAGACTTC
This sequence comes from Campylobacter sp. TJR-1, assembly GCF_032840035.1. Taxonomy (NCBI): domain Bacteria; kingdom Pseudomonadati; phylum Campylobacterota; class Epsilonproteobacteria; order Campylobacterales; family Campylobacteraceae; genus Campylobacter; species Campylobacter sp. TJR-1. Next base: position 176,029 of record NZ_JAWIZX010000003.1, read on the forward strand.
GTATTTCCTATGTTTAGAGCAAATGCTATATACGAGGGCGAATATCTTTTAGGCACATCTATCGCTCGTCCTCTTATAGCAAAACGTCTTGTTGAGATAGCTGCTGCCACAAAAGCAGACTGCGTAAGTCATGGTGCTACTGGTAAAGGAAATGATCAAGTTCGTTTTGAGATAGGAGCTTACGCCTTAAATCCAAATATCAAAGTTATCGCTCCTTGGAGAGAGTGGGATCTAAATAGCCGTGAAAAACTTCTAGCATATGCAGAGAAAAATGGGATAGATATAAGCAAGAAAAAAGGTAAATCTCCATATTCTATGGACGCGAATTTACTTCATATCTCTTATGAAGGACTTGTTTTAGAAGATCCAAATCACGCCCCAGAAGAAGATATGTGGAGATGGAGCGTCAGTCCAAAAAATGCTCCTGATGAGAGCGATATTATCGAAATAGAGTATAAAAACGGCGATCCTGTTGCGATAAATGCTAAATCAATGAAGCCTCACGAGATCTTAACAGAGCTAAACAGACTTGGTGCAAAACATGGGATTGGGCGCCTTGATATCGTAGAAAACCGCTATGTGGGTATGAAAAGTAGGGGTTGCTATGAAACTCCAGGAGGCACTATAATGCTAAAAGCTCACAGAGCTATAGAGAGCATTACTATGGATAGAGAAGCAGCACATCTAAAAGACGAACTTATGCCAAAATACGCTAGTTTAGTATATAACGGATACTGGTTTTCGCCTGAGCGTAAAATGCTTCAAGCTGCGATAGACGAGAGCCAAAAGAATGTGAATGGTACTGTTAGAGTCGAGCTTTATAAAGGCAATGTTATGGTCATCGGTAGAGATAGCAAGACCGATAATCTATTTAACGAAGCTTACTGCACGTTTGAAGAAGATAGTGTTTATGACCAAAAAGACGCGAACGGATTTATAAAACTTAACGTTTTACGCTTTATAATCGCCGGAAAAAACGGAAGAAAATTTTAGTTATTTTAGATAAATAATCTTAAACGGTTATTTATCTGCTAAAATTCGGAGTAAATTTAATACTATGAAATATAAATTAGACTGTAAAGAGAGTTTTGAAAGCTCATTTTTGTTTTGGCTGACTCGTTTTGTAAAATACAAGCTAAACTCACTCTCAAACAAAGAGCTCAAAGATCAAGCTGCTTTGGCTAGCGTGAATTACGCACTTACAAAAGGAGTTGCAAACATAGATGAGCTTGATGGTTTTGTAAAAAAAGCCAGAAACGCTGGACTTACTGGTATAAATACGTATTTTAATCCGTTAAAAAAGATTTACGAAGTGCTTAAATTTTATGAACTCACAAGTTTAGCTGTGATCGATGAAGAGCTTATAAGCGAAGTTCTAGCAAGTATCACAGGAAGTCTCAGTGATGCTAGCAAAAAAAATTACCGAATCGCTGCGATAAACTTTTTTGAGTTTATAGGAAAACAAAACGAGGAAGACGGTAAGGCGCATATTTTTGATATCGAGCTTAAAAACTGGGGTGGAGTTAGTGGAAATAAAGGTCAAAAACTTCCTGAGTTTATGAATGAAGAAGAGGTTAAAAGGTTTTTAAATGCCATTGATGAGACGGATTTTAAAATGAATTCAAATCGAAATAAACTAATCATCAAAACCATTGTTTTTACCGGAATTCGTGTAAGCGAGGCTCTAAATTTAAAAAGAAAAGATATTAGTGAAGACGGCGATCTTTATATCCTTAGGATACGAGGCAAAGGCAATAAATATCGTATTGTGATGATAAAAAAACATCTTATAGATGAACATCTACAAAATATAGCAATAAACTATATAAATAGCGAAGGATATCTTTTTGTAAATAGAAACGGAGAGAAGCTAACTCAAGCTTATGTAAGTCGCATTGTTGAGCAGATTTTATTTGGTGCTGGTATCAGAAAAGAGAAAAACGGCGCGCATATGCTTCGTCATACGTTTGCGACTATGCTTTACAAAAAACAAAAAGATCTGGTTTTAGTTCAAGAAGCCCTTGGCCACGCTAGTTTAAATACTTCTAGGATATATACTCACTTCGATAGTGATAAGCTAAAATTAGCCGCTAAAGTCGCAGAAGATCTAAACGATAACTAAATTTAAAAGTAAATAGTGCAATAAAATAGTTTAATCAAAGATACGCAGAAGGAATTTTGATAATTTGCTAATTTCATATTAAAAATTATTTTTATTGTATTAAAAGCTAAGTTTAATTATAATCTAAACCTAAAATTTAAAAAGGTTTAACTTGTTTGCCGATACGAAACTATTTTATACATGTACGGTTTTGATTGCCATTGGAATTATTTTCTCGCTATCTTTACCGGCTTTTACCGTTTTATATTACGACTATACTAGCTATCACTTTTTTATTAGGCAATTTATAGTCGGAACTGCCGGAGTTTTCATCATTTGGTCTATCTCTAGGCTAAATCCGGATAAGCCGTTTTTAATGGGTCTTACTACGTTTGAGTTCATAGGATTTTTTATATTTTTTAGCTCTTTCTTACTTATGGTTATTATGCAGTTTTTGCCAGCTTCTCTTGTGCCGGTGACCGGTGGAGCTAAAAGATGGATAAGACTTGGAGGTATATCTTTGTCTCCTGTCGAGTTTTTTAAGATAGGATTTGTATTTTTTCTAGCTTGGAGTTTTGCTAGAAGAATAGATAATAACAAAAAACGTTTAAAAGATGAGTTTAGACTGCTTTTACCGTATTTTGTAGTGTTTGGAATGGCTGTATTTTTGATAGCTATTATGCAAAAAGATCTTGGGCAAGTAGTTGTTTTAACTCTAGCTTTAATGATACTTGCCACTTTCGCCGGAACTAGTAAGAAGTTTTTTGGAATTTTGGGATTGATCGGTGTTATTATGGTGTTTCTTGCTATTATATCTCAAGACCACAGAATTAGACGTTTTAAATCTTGGTGGGTGACGAATCAAGACTTTATATTGTCGATTTTACCATCAAATATGGCTGAGTTTATGAGAGTTAGCGATAGCGAAGAACCTTATCAGATAAGCCACTCTTTAAATGCAATTTATCATGGAGGATTTTTTGGCGTTGGGCTTGGAAACGGGACATTTAAGCTAGGATTTTTAAGTGAGGTTCATACCGACTTTGTTTTAGCGGGAATTGCTGAAGAGATAGGATTTGTTGGGATATTGGTCATAACTTTTTTGATGATTTATACTATTTATCGTATATTTAAGATATCTTCAAGAAGTCAAAATAAAGTATATCATCTATTTGCTCTTGGTATAGGTTCTATAATAACAATGGCGTTTTTAATGAATGCTTATGGAATTACATCTATAACTCCTATAAAAGGTATAGCAGTTCCATTTTTGAGCTATGGCGGAAGTTCTATTTTAGCACTTTGTGTCGGTATAGGTATGGTTCTTATGATTAGCAAAAAGGCGGATTTATCATGATAGCTATAACAGGAGGAGGTACGGGCGGTCATCTTGCTATAGCAAAAGCTTTAGCGATAGAACTAAAAAACCGCGGTGAAAATGTGATATTTATAGGCTCAAATAGCGGTCAAGACAGAATGTGGTTTGAGCATAGCGATATATTTAAATTTAAATATTTTTTTCCTAGTAGAGGCGTAGTAAATAAAAAAGGTATTCATAAATTGTTTGCCTTGCTTAATATAATTAAATTAGCTTTTAAATGCCGCTGCATTTTTACGGAACATAATATCTCATCTGTGATAAGCGTCGGCGGATATAGCTCCGCTCCAGCTTCTTTTGGGGCGGTTATATTTAGAAAAAAGCTATTTATACATGAACAAAACGCTATAAAAGGTAAATTAAATTCTATTTTAAAACCATTTTGTAAGAAATTTTTTAGCTCATACGGAACAGATACCTATGACTATCCTATAGATATAAAATTTTTTAATACGGCTAGAGTTAGAAATGAGTTAAAAACTATACTTTTTTTAGGCGGTTCTCAGGGTGCTAGTTTTATAAATAGTTTAGCTTTAAATTTAGCTTTAAATTTAAAAAATCATAATATTAATATCATACATCAATGCGGAGCAAAAGAGTTAGAAACAACCAGATCCAAATATAACGAAATGGGCGTTGAAGCCGTTGTATTTGATTTTAGTAACGAGATCGAAGTATATATGCAAAAATCCGATTTATGTATAAGCAGAGCCGGAGCAAGTACTCTTTGGGAGCTTTGCGCAAATGCACTTCCTACTATATTTATACCGTATCCTTACGCCGCTAGCAATCATCAATTTTACAATGCTAAGTTTTTGCTAGATAGTAATCTAGCTAAAATTTATGAGCAGAATGGATTAGATAAAAATATACTATTTACAGATATTATGAATTTAGATATAAATAGTATTTCAATGGGTTTAAGAAATATCGTTTCTCCAAACGGTGCTAAGATAATTATAGATAAAATCTTAAAACAATAACAATAAAAAATATTAATTAAACTTTTTTAACATTTTTTATATATTTTATATGTAAATTTAAGCTATTTTTAGCATATTTTCTTTTAAAAAGTATGGAAAATACTTGAATAAAGTTAAAAAATAATGTACAATATGCTATTTTAAAATTTTAAATAAAGGATTTGAAATGACAAAGGCAGAATTTGTGGGCTTAGTTGCTTCTAAAGCTGGACTTACAAAAAAAGACACTGAGCTTGCACTTGACGGTTTCCTTGGAAGTATAAGCGAAGTTTTAACAAAAGGTGATAGTGTAACTTTTGTAGGATTTGGTACATTTGGAGTAACTGAAAGAGCCGCTAGAACAGCCAAAGTTCCAAGTACAGGAAAAGAAATAAAAGTACCTGCTAAAAAAGCTGTTAAATTTAAAGTAGGTAAGAATCTTAAAGATGCAGTTGCAAGCGCTGGTTGCGGCAGTTCAAAATGTTCAACTAAAAAGAAATAATTTAAGCCCCTTCTGCAAAGAAGGGCTTTTATCCACATATTTTTTAAAATTTAAAAACTAAATTTTAAATTTAAGCTTCTTTCCTGTTTGTTTTTATATTTATTATTTTTTCTATATCAATAAAATATTTTAATATTTTATATATCAATGTTTATTTTGTCAATTTTGTAATAAATTTGTGACTCAAATTTATAAATAAAGTGTGCTATAATATATATTTTATTTTGCTTTAGGGAGGATGTATGGAGTATTTAAAAGGAAATATTGATTATATTATTATATCTATTCTTGTTTTTATGAGTTTTTTAGTGGTTTGGTTCAGCATTGAAAGAGTGCTTTTTTATCTAAAGGTTGATCCTAAAAAATACGTCAGCAAAAATCTCTTTGAAGAGGACCTTACAAAAAATCTTACGATACTCTATATCATCTACACGAATGCACCTTATATAGGACTTTTAGGTACTGTGGCAGGCATTATGATAACATTTTATGATATGGGTATGAGCGGAGGAATCGATACTAAGTCTATAATGATAGGTTTATCTTTAGCACTTAAAGCTACTGCTTTAGGACTTATAGTTGCTATACCTACACTTATAATTTATAATGGATTTATAAGAAAAGTAGATGTTTTTTTAAACAGATATGAGAGCTAGATATGAGACTTGCTAAAAGAGACGGATTAAATATAGTTCCTTTTATAGATATTATGCTTGTTTTGCTCGCTATTGTTCTTAGTATTTCTACTTTTATTGCCGAAGGAAATATTAAAGTCGATTTGCCAAAAGCTCAAAGTGCTACAAATAGCGATGAAAGTGCAAGAGTGATAATAGCTATCGATAAAAATTCTAATATATTTATAGATGATAAACTTGTTTTAGAAAATGAGATCGCATATAAAATATCAAATATCAGTCCAGAAACTTTAATTATATTAAGAAGCGATAAAAGTAGTAAATTTGAGTCTTTCATTAAGGTTATTGATGCATTAAAAAGTCAAAATCATGAGAAATTTGCTATATCTGCTAAGGTAAGCAATGAATAGTTTTATTGGATTTTTTATATCTTTGTTGCTGCATGCGGGGTTAATTTTCGGATTTATTTTGCTAAACGCGAAAGACTCTGCAGATCAGATCCAAAACGAGCAACTTTTAAAACTCACTTTCTCAAATTTAAATAGTTTAGAAGATATACCAAAACCATATGAAGAAGTTTCCGAACCTATTATAGAAGAGAAAAAAGAGGTTGATCAAGCGCCTCAAAAAAAGATAATAGAAAAAAAGATAGAACAAATCTATACTAAAAAGATAATCAAGCATACAAAACCCGATAAAAAACAAGAACAAACTCCTAAAAAACAGATTGTTCAAAACATTGAAACAAAGCAGATGCCAGGCATAGATCCGAATTTAAAAAGTATTACTCAAAATAGCATTGAGCAAAAAATATTTGATCAAAATACCAATCAAAATAAAATAGAACAGCAGCCAAAAAACACCGTAAACGAAAATATGATTATAGGAACAAAAATAAGAAATATTATAGCAAACTATGCTAGAAAAAATTACCCTAACTCTGCAAGGAGAAAAAGACAAACTGGAATTGTAAAAGTTTCGTTTATGTATAAAGCTAGCGGAGAAGTAACTAACGTAAAAATAGACCATAGCTCGACGTATATAGTTTTAGATGAAGCTGTTTTAACTGCTATACAAAAGACAAAATCCAAATTTCCATCTATCAAAAATGATACGAATTTCCAAATTGAAGTTGAGTTTAGTTTAAGCTGAAACAAAAATTCAGCCAAAATTGGCTAGAATTATATACATGAGAATAGATAAATTTTTAAATACCGTTAATATCACCAAACGTCGCACTATCAGCGAAGATATGTGCAAAAGCGGAGTTATTAGCATAAATGATAAGCTTGCTAAACCTAGCAAAGAAGTCAAAGTAGGCGATAAAATAACTATAAAGTTTCTTGCTAGAGAAGTAAGCTATATGGTCATTTCGCTTCCTACTTTAAAAACCATACCAAAAAGCGAGCAAGAGAAGTATGTTAAAGAGATTTGAGTTAGGCGTAGATGAGCTTGATTTGATAGTTAAAGAGCTTCCGAAATCCGGAGTTATAGTACTTCAAGGAGATCTTGCAAGCGGTAAAACAACTCTTGTAAAATCCATCGTAAAATCTGCTGGTATAAATGAAAATGTTTCATCGCCGACTTTTAGCGTGATGCAAAATTATGGTAATATTTATCATTATGATATATATCAAAACGGTTTTGAGTCGATTAAAAAAAACGGTTTGTTTGAAAATTTCTTTGAGGATGGGCTTCACATAGTTGAATGGGGAGATGAAAATCTTATTAATATGCTTGGCAAATACGAGATAAAAGTTTGCGTTGTAAAAATATCTGTTTTAAATGATAAACGTATATACGAGGTGGATTTTGCATAAACTTGAAGTAAAAAATTTAGAAAAAACTATAAAAAAAACTAGAATTATAAATGGTATATCGCTTGAAGTTAGCAGCGGCGAAGTGGTTGGTTTGCTTGGTCCAAACGGAGCTGGTAAAACAACAACTTTTTATATGATTTGCGGACTTATAGCTCCTAGCAAGGGTCATATTTTTCTAGATTCTAAAGATATATCATCTACTCCTTTACACAAAAGAGCAAGGCTTGGTATAGGTTACTTGCCTCAAGAAAGTAGCGTTTTTAAAGATTTGAGCGTTGAAGAAAACTTAAGTTTAGCAGCTGAAATTTTTTATACTGATAAAAAAATCATAGATACAAAAGTAAATGAAATGCTTAATTTGTTAAATATAGAGCCTATTAGACAGAGAAAAGGTCTTAGTTTGAGCGGCGGCGAAAGAAGAAGATGCGAGATAGCAAGAAGCTTAATGATAATGCCTAAGTTTTTGCTTCTTGATGAGCCATTTGCCGGTGTGGATCCGATCGCCGTAGCCGATATACAAGGCATCATAAATGATTTAAAAAAGTTAAATATAGGAGTTTTGATAACAGATCACAACGTAAGAGAAACTTTAGCCATCTGCGATAGAGCGTACGTCATTAAAAACGGTAGTTTATTAGCTAGTGGAAGCTCAAATGAAGTGGCAAATAATAAACTTGTACGAACGCACTATCTTGGAGAGGAATTTAGGCTACTAGACTGATGAAACTAGCTCAAAAAGTTACTCAAAAAGCTAAGCTCAATCAGACTCTTAGGAACTGGCTTCCGATACTTCAAGCAAGCAGCGATGAGTTAAAAGATACTTTGGAGCCTTTTATAAAAGACAATCCGTTTGCCGCTTTAGAAATAACTCCTAAAAAACACACGAAAAATTTTTACGGCGATCTTTATAAAAATTCCATAAGTGATACTATAGAATCATCTAGTATTTATAAAGAAAGTTTGTATGAAAAGCTATATTCTCAGATAAACTCTCCTCTTTTTCCTACTCAAAAATCAATAGAAATTGCAAATTTGATAGTAGAGTGTATAAACAATGAAGGATATTTTGAATGGGATGATCATAAATTTATTAAATTTGAAAAAAGTGAAGTTGAGCGGATAAGACTAAGATTTGCATATCTTGAGCCAACCGGAGTAGGGGCTTTGGATTATAAAGAGAGCTTTATATTTCAGCTTGACGATATAGACTGCGACGATAAAATTTATACTCTTGTACAAACTATCATCAATGATTTTGAAAATTTGAGCAGATATACAAAACAAAAATATTATGAAGATGCTATAAAGATCATTAAAAAATTTAAAAATCCGCCCGCTATAGAGTATTTAGAAGATGATAGTCAGATTATTCCAGATATTTTCGTATTTAATAATGATAACGGCATAGAGATAAAAGTAAATGACGAGTTTTATCCAGATATTCTTATAGATACAGAAGGAATCGATGAAAAAAACGAGTTTGTCTCTTCAAGAGTAAAAGAAGCAAAAGATCTCATAGATGCTTTAGAAATGCGTAAATCCACACTTTATAAGATAGGATTAATGATAATAGAGTACCAATACGACTATTTTTTAGGCGGAGATATAAAGCCTATGAAGTTAAAAGATATAGCAGGAGATTTAGGAAGAAATCCATCTACTATCAGCAGAGCCATACAAAATAAATTTCTAAGCTGTGCTCGCGGTATAGTTCCTCTTAAAAATTTCTTTGCCGCAGCGGCTAGCGAAGATATATCAAATGCGGCCATAAAAGATTTTGTTAAAAATCTTATAAAAAACGAAAATCACGAAAAACCTCTTAGCGATGAAGCCATACTATCTAAGATAGAAAAAGAGTTTAATATCAAGCTTGTTAGAAGAACGATAACAAAATACAGAAAAGCTCTAAATATAGCTAGTTCAAATGAGAGAAAACGTCTGTATATTATAAATGCTTAATACAATTTATAATATTTTTGTAAAATCAAATGATGATTTTATTTTAATCAAATTTTAGGTAAAATATTTAAAAAAAGGCAGAATATATGAAAATAGATATTAATTTGAGCGATGATAATAAAAATTATAGCGTATTTATAGATGAACTTAAAAATCTTAAATTTAAAGGCAAAGTTGCCGTAATAACAAACTCAAAAGTAGGCGGTTTATATCTTGGAGAGATTTTAAATTTGATAGACGCCGACGAGATATTTAGCGTTTGTATCCCAGATGGCGAGCAGTATAAAAATCTAGCTATGATCGAGTATATATTAGAGCAGCTTTTTGTAAGCAGACTTGAGAGAAACAGTACTCTTATAGCTCTTGGAGGTGGAGTTATAAGTGATATGACCGGATTTGCGGCTAGTATTTATGAGCGCGGTATAAATTTTATAAATATCCCGACAACGCTTTTAGCGCAAGTAGACGCAAGTGTAGGCGGCAAAACAGGAGTAAATAATAAATTCGGAAAAAATCTTATCGGTACTTTTTATCAACCAAAGGCCGTATATTGTGAAACTAAATTTCTAAACTCTTTACCAAATAGAGAGTTTAATGCGGGAATGGCTGAAGTGATCAAAATGGCTACTATGTTTGATAAAGATTTTTTTAAATTTATACAAGATAATAGCGTAGAAAATAGTCAAATACTAAAACAAATCATAGCAAAATGCGTAGAGATAAAAGCAGGAGTAGTAGCAAAAGATGAGAAGGAATCCGGAATTCGCGCAGTATTAAATTACGGTCACACATTTGCTCATGTTATCGAAATGCAAACAAATTATAAAAAATTTCTACACGGCGAAGCGGTTGCTATTGGTATAAATATGGCAAATCATTTAGCTTGTAAGCTTGGTCTTTTGTCTAAAAAAGATCTAGATATTATAGAGCAGACTCTTATAAAATTTGGTTTGCCTACTACTTATCGTATAAGCGATGAAGAGGTATTTTACGACTCGTTTTTTCTAGATAAAAAGAGTGAAAACAAAAAGATCAAATTTATACTTCCAAACGGTATTGGATCGTACGCTTTGAGAAACGATATAGATAAAAATAGCGTTTTAGATATTTTGAGGATGTTTAAATGAAAAAACTGTTTGTAATTTTTGTTGTTTTAATACCGTTTTTATCTGTTTTTGGAGTTGTAAATGACGCTTCTAGCCAAAAAATAGATGAATTAAACGCAAAAATATCAAATTATGATGCTAAGATAAAAAATAATATTTGGCTTATTAGATACTCAAATTACAATACTTACCAAAATTTAGTTACAGAGTTAGAATATGCAAAAAACGAGCTAGAGAATTTAGATAAAAAAAATAGCAAAAAAGCGGATGATCTAAAAAAAAGAATTTCCAGCTTAAAAGAGCAGATAGAGCTGTTAAAAGAGTATGAAAGATCACCTTTTCAAAGTATGCTCGTAGTCCCTGAGATAGAAGAGATTAAAAAGATCACAAATCCTATAGCTCTTATATCTGGATTTTCATATATTAAAAAGCTAAAAAACGAAAAAGAAGAGTATATAAATCGGCTTATAAAATTAGAAGATGCACTTAATGTTTTTATAGAAAAAGAGAGTTTGCAGCAAGAAATTTACGATATAAACTCAAGCAGCGAAAATCTTTCCAAGCTTAATGAAACTAGACGTGAGATTAGCGAGTTTCAGATCGCACAAGATATCGCTACAACCACGTTTGGCGTATATCAAAAAAAGCTTGATGAATCTATAAATAGAGCTAGTTTGGAAGTAAAAGAGCAGATAAAACAAGCTTTAAGCATACTTTTTACGATAATTGTAGTTATATTAATAGGATTTTTATGTAAATTTGTTGCAAAAAGATACGTAACGGATAATCAAAAATTTTATACGATAAATAAATTTATAAATGTGATAAACTTTACTATTATTATATTTATTTTACTGTTCGCATATATAGAAAACGTAAGCTATATGGTAACTATACTTGGATTTGCTTCTGCTGGTCTTGCTATCGCGATGAAAGATATGTTTATGAGCTTGCTTGGCTGGAGCGTTATCATTTTCGGCGGTACTTTTCACGTCGGCGATAGAATAAGAGTTAGATATCAAAATAGTGATTATGTAGGTGATATCATAGATATAAGTCTGCTTAGAATGACCATTTATGAAGATATAACTCTGACTACTTATCTTACAAATAGAAGAAGCGGACGTATAATATTCGTACCAAATAATTATATTTTTACCGAACTTATAGCAAACTATACTCACAGCGGTATGAAAACCGTATGGGACGGTATAGATATAATGCTTAGTTTTGACAGCAACCATAAAAAAGCTATGTATATCATAAAAAATATCACGAGAAAATACTCAAAAGGATATACCGATATAGCCAAAAAACAGATGAATAAGCTAAGAGATCAGTATAGTATAAAAAATCCAAATGTCGAGCCTAGAATTTATAGCTTTTTTGAGCCGTACGGTATAAATATAAGCGTATGGTATATGACAAACTCATATGCGGCTTTAGCTCTTAGAAGCACTATTAGCGCCGAGATTATCGAAGCTTTAAATTTAGAAGAAGATATAAAAATAGCTTTCCCAACTCAAACTCTGTTTTTTGGTAAAAAGAGTAAGCCTATGAGTCATATAACTGATGTTAGTAAGGAAATTTTATATTGAAAATATACTTTAAAACTTTTGGTTGTAGAACAAATATCTACGATACGGAACTTATAAAAAGCTATATAAAAAGCTATAAAATAACAAATAACGAAAATGAAGCAGATATAATAGTAGTAAATTCATGCACAGTTACAAATGGAGCCGATAGCGGAGTAAGAAGCTACATAAATCAAGTGAAAAATAGCGGTAAAAAAGTGGTTTTAACAGGTTGTGGGGCTGTTAGTAAAGGTGAAGAGTTATTTAAGAAAAGCTCCGTTTTTGGAGTTCTTGGAGCTAGCAATAAATCTAAAATAGATGAATTTTTAAATTCGCAAAACCCATTTTTTGAGCTTGGGGATCTAAATTTTATCGATAAAAATATAGTAAGCAACTATGAAAATCATACAAAAGCTTTTATAAAGATCCAAGAGGGTTGTAATTTTAAATGCAGCTACTGCATTATACCTTCTGTAAGAGGAAAAAGTAGAAGCATAGATGAAGAAGTTATACTAAACGAGGCTAAAATTCTAGCTAGTAACGGATATAATGAGATAGTGCTAACTGGTACAAATATAGGTAGTTATGGAGAAGAAAAAAGTAGTTCACTTGGAAAACTTCTTCAAAAATTAGGTAGTATAAAAGGTATAAAACGAATAAGACTCGGCAGCATTGAGCCTAGTCAAATAGATGAGAGTTTTAGAGAAATTTTGCAAGAGTCGTGGCTAGAAAAGCATCTTCATATAGCGTTGCAACATACGAGTCAAACTATGCTTGATATAATGCGTCGCAGAAATAGGGCATTTAAAGATATAGAACTTTTTAACGAGCTTTCAAATTTAGGGTTTGCTCTCGGTAGTGATTATATAGTAGCTCATCCAGGAGAGAGCGAAAAAGTATGGGAAGAGGGTTTAGAGAACTTTAAAAAATTTCCTATAACTCATCTTCACGCATTTATATTTAGCCCTAGAAGCGGGACTCATTCGGCTTCTATGAAGATTGATGTAGATGGCGTAGTAGCAAAAAATCGTCTAAAAATCCTAAAAAATATAGCATTTGTAAATAATTTTGAATTTAGAAAAAGAAACAAAACAAATTTAAATATTTTAGTAGAAAAACAAGGCAGTGATGGACTTTATGACGGATTTGATCAGTTTTATAACAAGATAAAGATCAAATCAGATAAAGACATATCAAAAGAGTGGGTAGAGCTTAGCAATTACGAGGTAAAACCGGATGAAAATTATGCGGAAATTTGAATTTAATTTAAATAAAAAAATTTGGGTTATAGCGGCAGGAACTATTTTAATAGTTCTTCTTTGTGTAGTTTTTTTTAGAAATATTCCAAAATATATAAGTTTAATGCAATATGATAATTTTTTGCAATCAAACTCTATCCAAAGTGCGGTTATAGATGGAGAAAAGATCGTTATAAAAGCTGGAAGTCAGAACTATTATGTTGTAAAAGACTCCATAAATTTAAACGAATTAGGTCAAAAAGTTCCTTTGAAAGTTAGCAGCGATTATAGTATTTTAGAGAATTTGTTGCTCATTATTATATTTCTTGTTATGTTTGTTTTTGGATTAAAATACTTTAAAAAAGCTAATTTAAATTATAAAAAAAGCTCCACAACAGATACAAATGATTTAAACCAAATAGTTAGCTCGGATGTTGCTCCTGCTATATCAAATGTTATGTTTAAAGATGTTGCTGGGATAAATGACGTAAAATTAGAGTTAATGGAGATAGTGGATTTTTTGAAAAACCCAAAAGCGTATCAAGAACTCAGTATAAAAATGCCAAAAGGCGTTTTAATGGTAGGACCTCCGGGAGTAGGTAAAACTCTTATAGCAAAAGCAGTCGCAGGAGAAGCTAATGTACCATTTTTCTATCAAAGCGGTGCAAGTTTTGTACAAATTTATGTAGGAATGGGTGCAAAAAGAGTTAGAGAACTGTTTTCAAAAGCAAAAGCATATGCACCAAGTATTATATTTATAGATGAAATAGATGCAGTTGGCAAGGCTAGAGGCGGCGGTAGAAACGATGAAAGAGAGGCTACTTTAAACCAGCTATTAACAGAGATGGATGGATTTACCGATAATAGCGGCGTTATAGTTATAGCAGCTACAAATAAAATAGAGATGATAGATGAAGCTCTACTTAGAAGCGGTCGTTTTGATAGAAGGATATTTTTAAGTTTGCCGGACTGCAAAGATAGAATGGCGATACTAAAGTCTTATCTAAAAGATAAAAAACATGAAGTAGATATAGATACTGTAGCAAAAAACACCACAGGATTTAGCGGAGCAGGACTAGCAACTCTTGTAAATGAAGCAGCTATAAATGCTCTTAGAAATCACAGAGTTATCATTCAAAACGATGATTTTAAAGCTGTGGAAAATAGAGTTTTATACGGTAAAAAGAAAATTTACTCTTTGAGTCAAAGTGAAAAAGAAATTCAAGCTCTATATCAAGGAGCTAAAGCACTTAGTGCCGAGTGGTTTGGTATAGATTTTGATAAGATATCTTTGCTTGAAGATAGATTTTTATCTCAAGATGGTTTCTTAGAGTCTAAGACTATGATTTTATCTCGTATAAAGGTATATTTAGCAGGTAGCGTAGCACTGAAAATTTATAAAAATGAGCTATATACTAATTCAAGTAATGATATATTAAATGCGAGAGAACTTGCTAAAAAACTTGTTATAGACTACGCTATGACCGGAAATCTTATGGCGACAAATAACGATATAAAAGATATTTTAGATGAGTGTTTAAATGAGACGGCTGAGCTTATAAAAGGCATACAAAAAGAACTTTTTGCACTTAGTAGCTATCTAGTGGATAATGAAAGCGTAGATAGAGAGACTATAAAAGATATGATAAGGAAGATACATGAAAGCTAAAATAGGAGTTTTAACTCTAAGCGATAGAGCTAGCAGTGGAGTTTATGAAGATAAAAGCGGAATTGCTATAAAAGATATTTTGCAAGATTGGCTTATAAGTGAAACCGAGTTTATATATAAAATTATACCAGATGAGTATGATTTGATAGTTGAAAATTTAAAAGATATGTGTGATGTTTCTAAGTGTGATCTCATTTTCACTACAGGAGGTACCGGACCATCTCCTAGAGACGTTACTCCTGAAGCTACTGAGGAAATTTGCCAAAAGCTTATGCCTGGATTTGGTGAGCTGATGAGAACTACTAGTTTAAAATTTGTTCCTACGGCTATCTTATCTAGACAAACAGCAGGTATAAGAGGTAAAACTCTTATAGTAAATCTTCCCGGTCAGCCAAAAGCCATAAGAGAGTGTTTAGAGCCTATATTTCCGGCAATTCCATACTGTTTAGATTTGATAGGAGCGGCTTATTTACAAACTGATGAGAGTAAGATGAAAGCTTTTAGACTAAATAAAAAGTAAAGTTTTATGTGGCAAAGAAACTAGTAATTCCATATATTAATAAAAATTTAAAAGTGTAAGTTTTATACTTACACTAATAATTACTTAAAAAAAACAAATTCTTATTATAAATTGCGATCTATGTTGCGCAAAAATCTGAAATAAGCTTAAACTATTTTCTACCGTAAAATACTCTGCTTGTACCAAAAGTGCTTCTAAGTCTGATTTATATACTAAGGTACGGTTTTATAGCCGTAATCTCTTTTATTTATAAATTTCATTTATATAAAATCGTTCCGAGACGAATCATATTTGAGCCGCATTTTATAGCTAGTTCATAATCACTGCTCATTCCCATAGAACAGATCTTTGCTCCATGTTCTTGCAAATTCTCATAAATTTTATACGTGCTCTCAAAGCTTTTTTGTATCTCTTTTATGTCATCGCTATGAGCACCGATGCTCATCACTCCTATTAAATTTAGATTTTTGCAGCTCTGTTTGATACGCAAAAACTCTTCACAAGCCGCATTTGGATCTACACCTTGTTTGCTTTCTTCGTGAGCCGAGTTTATCTGAAGTAGGGTCGGTAAAATATAATCAAGCCTTTTATCCACAGCCTCAGCCATAGAAAAACTCTCGCAGCTTTGCCATAAATTAGGATGCAAAGCTAGAAGATGATTGATTTTATTTGCTTGTAAGCGACCGATAAAATGCCAGTTTAAATTTAGATCTTTTAAAATCTCTTTTTTACGTTTTAGCTCTTGAACTCTGTTTTCTCCAAAGTCTATTTGACCTTGATTATATAGCTCCAAAACTTCGTTTTCGGTGACATTTTTTGAAACAGCGATGAGTTTTGTGCTTCCTATTTTGCTTAAAATTTCATCTAATCTCATTCATAAACTCCTGCAAGCCTTAATATATCGTTAAATATAGTAAATGCCATCAATGCGAATAAAAACGCCATAGAACCGTAACTTAATGCCGTAAAAACCTTTTCATTTACCGGTCTTTTAAACACCATCTCATAAAGGTTAAAGATTATATGTCCGCCATCAAGTACCGGAAGCGGAAGCAGGTTTAAAACGCCTAAATTTACAGATATCAACGCTACTATCAAAAATAACACCGAAACGCTTATAGTAGAAGCTTTTGTCGTGATGTCGGCCATAGCGACTATGCCGCCCATCTCTTTGATAGGAACTACTCCGGTTATCAGCTTTTCAAGCCCTTTATAGATGAGTTTTGAGCTTTCTAAGGTTTCGTTAAATGCGTAAGAAATACTGCTTAAACCCGGATTATATACTTTTGTTATCTCGCCGCTTGGGCTTATACCTATGAGTGGAGTTTGAATTTTTTCTCTAAATATATTCATACTTTCACCGATTTTAGGTGTTAAGTTTATATTCAAACGCTCACCATTTCTATCGATGATGATATTTATCGGCTCAAGTTTAACTTGTTTTTTGATGTCGTCCCACTGCTTGATAAGTACGCCGTTTATGCTTATTATTTTGTCGTCTTTTAACATTCCTGCACTCTTAGCGGCAGAGCCTTGTTGGATAGTTCCTATGATAGGAGCTAATTTATCTACTCCGATGAATCCTAATGCGATATATAAGAAAAATGCTAGTAATAGATTAAAAAACGGACCGGCAAAAAGTATAGCTATGCGTTTTATAGGGCTTAAAACGTTATAGCTATCGCTATCATAATTTTTTAGCTTTGGGTCTAAATCGTCTTGTCCTTTAAGCTGTACATAGCCGCCAAGCGGAATGGCACTTAAGCAGTAGTCTGTGTTTCCAACTCTTTTTGTATAGATTTTTTCACCAAATCCGATACTAAAAGTATTTACTTTAACGCCAAAAAATCTAGCAACTAAAAAATGACCAAGTTCATGAAAAAATATCAAAAACGATATAGCTAAAATAGTCACGCCAAAATGCACGCCCCAATGCCAAAAACTAGCTATCAAGAGTGCTAAAACCAAAAAAATACTTTTCAAATTTATCCTTTTTTATTTTTAGTATAGCATAAATTTCTAAAGAAGCTATCTCAAAATATCCATTGTTTTATTGAATTTTATGTAATTAAAGTGTAAAATAACTTCTGAAATTTAAAAAGGTTTAATAAATGTATGTAGCACCTAGTATATTATCCGCGGATTTTGGAAAACTTGATGACGAAGTAAAGGCTATCTGCGAGGCTGGAGCGGACCTTGTTCACATAGATGTGATGGACGGTCATTTTGTGCCGAATTTAACCGTAGGACCGCTAGTAGTAAATGCAGTAGCAAAATCGTCTTCAAAGCCTTTGGATATTCATTTAATGGTAGAAAATGTACCGTTTTTCGTGGATCTGTTTTTACCGCTAAAACCTAAATTTCTTAGCTTTCATATAGAAGAAGAAAAACATCCTTTAAGACTCATAGAATATATAAGAAAGAACGGAGTAAGTCCGGCTATAGTGCTAAATCCACACACTCCTGTTTCTAGCTTAGAATACATAATAAACGAAGTCGATATGGTACTTTTAATGAGTGTGAATCCGGGCTTTGGTGGACAAAAATTTATACCTTCTGTTCTAAAAAAGATAAAAGAGCTTAGAGATCTTATAGAAAAAAACGGTGCAAAATGTATGATAGAAGTAGATGGCGGCGTAAACGGGCTAAATGTTAGCGAACTTGATGAAGCGGGAGTGGATATAGTAGTAGCAGGAAATTTTGTATTTAGCTCAAATGACTACGAACAAGCCATCAAGGCATTAAAATTATAAAAAGTTATCAATTTGGAACAAAAGTTAGAAAATTTTATAAATTTACTCGGTAAAAGCAGCCTTAATTATTATGATTTCTTGCAAAAAGCAAACGATATATCAAGCTTAAAAGAGATAATCAATGTCAAAGATTTTGATGATTGGAATATTTTAGGGCTTGGTTTAGTAAAGACAGAGAGCGGAAAAGTTACTTTAAAAAGCAAATACACGGATTTCAAAGATCAAGTTTTTTGCGTGGTAGATATAGAAACAAGCGGCGGTATAAACAGTGGTCAAATCATAGAAATAGGAGCGCTAAAACTCTTGGACGGAGTTGAAATAGGGCGTTTTGAAAGTTTTGTTTATGCTCCAAACGTTCCGGAAAATATCAGCGAATTAACAGGAATTTACGCCGCTGATTTAGCTAAAGCACCTAGTCTTGCGAATGTGCTTGAAAAATTCAAGCTGTTTTTAGGAGATAGCGTATTTGTCGCACATAACGTTAAATTTGATTATGATTTTATAAGCATAAGTTTAGAACGTCTTGGTTTTGGAATGCTTTTAAATAGACGAATTTGTACGATTGATTTAGCACGCCGAACGATAATTTCGCAAAAATACGGACTTGGCACATTAAAAGAGCTTTTAGGTATAAGCAATGCTCACCATAGAGCTTTAAATGACGCTATAGCTGCTGCTGAGATATTTAAAGAGTGTGTAAAAAGAGTGCCTTGGAGTATTCAAAGTGTCGAAGATCTCATCATCTTTAGTAAAACCGCAAAGAGTTTAAAACTTCCAAATACTTTAGTCAAGGCAAAAGAATTTAGTTAAAATTTACCGGATCTATATCCGCGTGGGCTCCGTAATTTCTAGCTATTTTAGCGGCTTTTAGTAGAGGAATATGAGAGTCTGATCTTAATAAAATAGATCTTCTATATTTCAACGCAATAAACTCTATAAGTGCTTTTCCGTGACCTATAATTTCTAAATTTGAAATATCTTTTAAATTTGATAATATATCTTTTTCAAATTTCAAAGCATTTTGTTCATTTTTATCTTCTATAACTATTCTAAGAAGTCGAACAAACGGTGGATATAAGGGATTTCTAGATTCCAACTCATCTTCTAAAAATTTATCATAATCCTCTAAGTACTCTTGAAAAAACTCAGATTTATTTGTCTGGATAATAACTCTTCCTTCACCGACCCTAGCAGCGCGACCCGCAACTTGCATAGCAAGAGCCAAAGTCTTTTCTCTAGCTCTAAAATCCGCATATTCAAGATGCTCATCAAGCCCCATGATCACGGCTAAATCCACGTTATGATAGTCGTGACCTTTGCTTAGCATTTGCGTGCCTACAAGGATATCTATCTTTTTGTTGTTAAAGTTTTTTAGCAGAGTTGTTAGCTTGTTTTGCGTAGTAATTTCATCTTTATCAAATTTAGCTATTTGAGCATTCGGAAAGGCTTTTTCCAGACTCAAAACAAGCTCGCTAGTACCTATTTTGTTTGCTTCTAACATATCGCTACCGCACTTAGGGCAACTGTTTGGTATAGTGGTACTAAAGCCGCAGTAGTGGCACTTAAGAGATCCGGTTTTTTTATGAAGGCTCATAGAAACACTGCAAAAAGGACATTTTATGCTGTTAAAACAATTTATGCAAGTTAAGAATTTAAAATTAGCCCTAGTAGGCAAGAAAATAACGGCTTGTTTTTCCATTTTTAGAGTTTTATCTATATTTTCTATTATTAGATTGCTTAGAGCGGTTGGGAAATTATCATAAATAAACTCTTTTTTAGAGTCAAAAAATGTTCCTTTTAGTCTAAAATGTTTAAATTTAAAAAAACTACTCACGCTTGGAGTAGCGCTTCCTAAAACAACTCTTATATCTCCAAAACTTGCTAGATAAACGCTTAGATCCCTAGCATTATAGTACGGCTCACTACTATTTTTATAGCTATCATCATGCTCCTCATCAACTACTATAAGTCCTAAATTCCAAAACGGCAAAAATAGTGCAGACCTAGCTCCTGCTATTAGCTTGATCTCTCCACGAAAAAATCTTTCTAATAAGATTTTTTTATTTTTGGGTGTTATTT
The DNA here is from genome assembly GCF_032840035.1 of Campylobacter sp. TJR-1. Lineage (NCBI taxonomy): Bacteria > Pseudomonadati > Campylobacterota > Epsilonproteobacteria > Campylobacterales > Campylobacteraceae > Campylobacter > Campylobacter sp. TJR-1. Next base: position 196,328 of record NZ_JAWIZX010000003.1, read on the forward strand.
TTGAGTGCCAGATACCTACAGACGAACCAAAATAACTCTCCAAACGCGTTTGCATCTGCGGTGTTAGAGAGATTTCTGGCATCAAAAGTAGGGCTTGTTTATTTTCATTTAATACCTCTTTTATAAGAGATATATATACTTCGCTTTTTCCGCTTCCGGTATCTCCAAAAAGTAATGAAACGCTATTTTGCTTGATAAACTCAAGAGCATTTTGCTGTTTTTGGCTTAATTCCGGGGATTTTATAAAACTATAATTCATATTTGAAATTTCATAGTAAGGCTCAAAAAGCCCTAAGCAAACACCGATTTCGCAAGTGTAATATCTGGATATAAATTCAGCTAATTTAATCTGAATTTGCGTAAGTTTTTGCGGTAAAATTTCCAAAATAGCAGACGTTTTAAATTTCGGTTTTTCTACGCTTTTTATCACAAATCCGTTGCAAATTCTGTTTTTCACTTTTACGCTAACTGCGCTAAAAATTTCGATATCAAATTTGCTTTCATAAGTAAGCGGTTTTAAATTCAAACCGCTAAGAGCTATTTCGTAATAATTCATCGTAAATTTAAAGTTTTTTCTCTATTTTTTTACAAAGATCATTTGCGTTTGGATCGCAGTATAAATTTCCGTTTTTATCAATGCTAAAAGTCACCGTTACATTATTTTTTATATCTAGTTTTAAATTTGCTTCATTTACCGACCATCTTAACAAGTAGTCCGAACTAGTATTGTATTGTGTGCTTACTTCGGCTTCTTTTAGAACATCGTTTAAATCTATAACCGACTCATCAGATATCAAGAAACTATCACTTCTTTTTAGGGCTATTACCGATCTTATGGTGGCTAGCTCTACTTGTGCTTTTGCTATTTGAGCGTCTTCGCGGTTTATATTAAAAATCGGTATTGCTATACTAGCTAGTATTCCTAAAATGATAATGACGAACACAATCTCGATCATAGTAAATGCTTTTCTCATATTTATACTCTCTTAAAAATATCTTCTTATATTGTTTCTGCCGGATCGCTCCAGTATGAAGGATCTTCTATGGTATCGAGTGTTTGACTATCTATATACTCTTCACCTAGCAAAGCACAATCCGCAATTCTATCGGCACGAGTAGCAGATGATGGTTGACCGATACAGAAAAATTTACCATTCAAAGACGGAATAAACTTACCACCTTTAGAACACATACTGTCGTTATACTTATGCAAAGTAGGAGAACAATAATCAAATATAATAGATTTATTCGCAACTCTTAAAAAGTATCTTCCATCATATGGATCTCCGCCACTATTATTTATTCTGCTCCAGCCTTTCTCGTTGTTGTTTTCAGCACCTTTTATAGGAGTAGCTAAAACCATTTTAAATAATAAGCGATAATCGCTACCCTTCTTTTTTCTGGATTGATCTAGCATCATAGGATATACTCCTTTATTTCTAGTTTTAAGAAAGTCCATATCAAATTTGGATCTACCTTCATTTTCTTGAGCGCTATTGCCTTGTGGAGAGCATTTTGTAAAACAGTATAACTCGTCATAATATCCTTTTCCCATCTGAGCTGCTTTGTAGTACTCTATACCTCTTCTTATGGCTGATATCTGCATTTTTACTTTTGCTATTTCGGCGTCGTTTTTGTTGGCTACTAGTCTAGGAACTAAAATACTAGCCAACATACCTAAGATAATTATAACAAAAACTATCTCTATCACGGTAAAACCTCTAACCCCCCCCCTGATATATTTTTTAAATTTAATATTCATAAAGCTAGTCTCTCCTTTTTGTAAATTTTATATTTATTAAATTTGTTCTTCACCCAACAAACCGCATTTTTTTTATCGCTATCACTACAGTAAAATTTACCCATATACTTGTACTTGTCAGTATCATTATTAGTAGGAGGACATATTTGTTTGCTTGATTCAGTCTGTGTCGCGATAGAACAGTAATCAAAACGAATAGCCTCTTTCCCAAATCTTATAAAATACCTTCCCTCATATGTTAGTTTATTAGACGAATTTTGTCTGCTCCAACCGTTTTGGGTATTGTTGCTTGTTCCTTTTATAGGATTAGGTAGCACTGTTGAAAATAATTCTTTATGATCTCCAAAATCTTCTAAAAATAACGGATAGATAGTATCGTTTTTGTTTTCATCCCATTTTTTCGGTATGTCTTTAACTTCTAAAGTTTGTTTAGTTTTTCCTGATATTATCTGAGATGTCGTGTAATCTCTTATTCCTGCTCTTATGGCAGCGATTTGTATTTTTATGGTTGCTATATCTGCATCTTGTTTTTTTGCTGAAAAACTAGGAATTATAAAGCTAGCAAGTATACCTAAAATGACCATTACAAAAACAAGCTCCACTAAACTAAATGCTTTTTTCATATTTTATATTCTTTTAAATTTAAGGATGTGGCTTTTCTTCTATTTTGTTGCATCCAGTTACGCATATAAAGTCTCCTATATTATCATCGTTACATCTATCCGTACGTTTAGTAGTAGTAGGCGAACAGTAATCCATTGTTATGACTTCATCCACTTTACCGTTTCCAAGAGAATACAGATATCTTGTTCCATAATCAGTTTGATCCGACCAGCCTTGAGCTTTTGCTATGGCATTATTTGGCAGCCAACCAACTCCGTTTGATTTTATCGGAGTTGAAATTACGTATTCAAATAAATTCGGTCTATTTTTTATTTCACCTTCTTCTAACTGCTCTGGATAAATATCTTTTTTTTCACTTTTTTTTGCTAATCTTTGCTGGTTTGCGTAATCTCTTATTCCTTCTCTTATGGTGGCTATTTGTGATTTTAGTTGAGATATTTGTGCGTCTTGTTTGTTGGCTACTAGTCTAGGAACTGCGATACTAGCTAATATCCCTAAAATCACGATAACAAACAAAATTTCCATCATTGTGAAGCCACGAGATAATAATATAGTGGATTTTTCCTTCATAAAACCAGCCCCTCCCTTATTTGTAAATATCTTTAAATTTATACCTACTTTAAAGTTTTATCAAGATCTCCAAGAAGCTTATCCATTTGCTCTTTTTGGATATATGCTTCATGGCATTTTTGTATAAAAGCAGTTAGCAGATCTTTTACTCCAAACTGATATTTATCTTGTAATAAATTTTTTATATCTTCACCGAAAGCCTCCGCGAATTCATCCTCTAAGCGGATAGTATAGTCTTTGGAGGCTATTGTAAGAATGATTTGTTTCATCTACCAAGAACAGCCTCAACCTGTTTAAGTAGATCGTCACTGGCTAGATTTTGGTTTTTAAGCTCCTCTTCAAGACGCATTATTTGATTTGTTTTAGCTTCGTTTTGCGCTTTTACGCTTACTAATTCGTTTCTTAGGGCTTCATTATTTTCACATACTTCTTCATATTTTAGCATCAGCTCTGTTACTTTTGAGGCTAGTGTATTTAAAACTTTTTCATTCTCAAACATAGTCTTCCTTTTTTATAGAAATAATTTATTTTATTTTAGCATATTTTTTGTCATATCTGCATAAAAATGTGAGAATTTTAATAGATTAATGCTGGATTTACGTGTATATTTTTAAACTTATACAAATATTTATATAGATAAACATCTTTATTATTTATGATATAATTTCGCAAAAATAAAAAAGAGAATATATGGATAAATTTGAGATATCTAGTAAATTTAAGCCAAGCGATGATCAAGAAAAAGCCGTAACAAACATAGTAGATAGCATAAGATCCGGAAATAAATTTAACGTCCTTTTAGGAGTAACTGGAAGCGGTAAAACTTTTACGATGGCAAATGTGATAAAACGCCTAAATATGCCGACTCTCATCATGACACACAACAAAAGCTTAGCCGCGCAGCTTTATAGCGAATTCAAAGGCTTTTTTCCTAAAAATCACGTCGAGTATTTCATAAGCTACTATGATTACTACCAACCTGAAGCCTATATACCGCGCCAAGATCTTTTTATAGAAAAAGATAGCTCTATAAATGAAGAATTGGAGCGTTTAAGACTTAGTGCGACTGCGAATTTGCTTGAGTTTGATGATGTGGTAGTCGTGGCTTCCGTATCTGCAAACTACGGTTTAGGAAATCCTGCTGAATATAAAGGTATGGTTTTACTGCTGAGTTTAGGTATGAGCTTAAATCAAAAAGAGTTACTTTTAAAACTAGTAGATATGGGATATAAAAGAAACGATGCGTACTTTGATCGTGGAGATTTTCGAGTAAATGGTGACGTGGTAGATATCTATCCAGCGTATTTTAACGATGAAGCCATCAGACTTGAGTTTTTTGGAGACGAGCTTGACGCTATGTATCACTTTGACGTATTAGAAAATAAACGCACTAAAGACGTTAGCAAATTTATACTATATGCAACAAGTCAGTTTATAGTCGGCGAAAATAGACTAAAACAAGCGATAAAAGATATCGAGCTTGAACTTGAAGATAGGCTTGCATTTTATGAAAAAGAAAATAGATTAGTCGAGTATCAAAGGCTTAAGCAAAGAGTGGAATTTGACCTTGAGATGCTCTCAAGCACCGGAAGTACCAAAGGCGTAGAAAATTACGCGCGTTATCTAACAGGGCAAAAAGCAGGAGAGACGCCGTATTCTTTGTTTGATTACTTTGAAGTGAGCGGCAAGGACTATCTTGTTATAGTAGATGAAAGCCACGTGAGTTTGCCACAATTTCGCGGAATGTACGCAGGCGATAGAAGTAGAAAAGAGGTTCTAGTCGAGTACGGTTTCAGACTTCCTTCTGCGCTTGATAACAGACCTTTGAAATTTGATGAGTTTATAGCAAAAAAGGCAAACTATCTGTTTGTCTCAGCCACTCCAAACCAGTATGAGATAGATCTCTCACAAGGTCATGTTTATGAGCAAATACTTAGGCCTACCGGACTTCTTGATCCACGCATAGAAGTCATAAGTAGCGATAATCAAGTAGAAGTTTTGTTTGATAGGGCAAAAGCAGTCATAGCAAGAGGCGAAAGAGTGCTAGTAACGACTCTAACTAAAAAGATGAGTGAAGAGCTAACGCGCTACTACCAAGAACTTGGTATCAAGGTCAAATACATGCACTCAGACATCGACGCAGTCGAAAGAAACGAGCTTATAAGAGGTCTTAGAAAAGGGGAGTTCGATATGCTTGTTGGTATAAATTTACTCCGTGAGGGGCTAGATCTACCAGAAGTCTCTTTGGTAGCTGTTTTAGACGCCGACAAAGAGGGCTTTTTAAGAAGTCGTACAAGCCTCATACAAACTATGGGAAGAGCAGCTAGAAACGTAAATGGAACGGTTATATTATTTGCAAATAAAATAACAAATTCTATGAAAGAAGCCATAGATACAACTGAAGAAAGGCGTAAATATCAGGGCGATTATAACAAAAAGTACGGTATAACTCCGCGCTCGGCTAGTAGAAATTTAGAAGATAGCTTAAAAGAAGAAGATCTACCAAATTTATATAACAAAGCCAAAAAATTAGAAAAAATGCCGGCGAGTGAGCGAGCAAAAATCGTAAAAGAACTAAGAAAACAGATGCTTGAAGCGGCTAAGAATTTGGAATTTGAAAAAGCTGCGGCTCTAAGAGACGAGATAGCAAAACTTAGAGAGCTTTAAATATTTATTAAATTTAAGTACCGCGATATTAGTCACGGTTGGTGTGTTAAATTTGTTATAAATAATACGATTGATCTATTATAAAATATTATAATACTAGTGTTTTATAAAGTAATTTTAGCATCTATAATTAGTATTTATCTAGATACATTTTCATTTAAAAATAATAAAATATATTATTAAAATTCTTGAAATAGCTCATAAAAACAGTTAATTTTATAACGGATTATTTTAATAATCATTATTATTAAACAATATATAAGTTTTAGTTATATATAATTCCATCATTTTTATCTTAATTTTAATATTTTCTAATATATAAAATTAAATTACATTATATTTAAGGATAAATTTGAGAAAAATATTTTATAGAATTCATAAATACTTGGCAATTATATTTTTTATTCCGCTTATCGTTATAGGATTTAGCGGATCTGTGTTGGTATATAAAACAGAGTTTGATAATCTCATAATGCCAAACGTAGTGAGCGTAACACCTGGCGGGCAAAGAGTTAAATTTGATGATATGACTAGAAATATCAATAATACTTATATCAACCATGAAATAGTAGGTTGGCTTATAAATACAGATAATACAAAATCAGATAGAGTTTATCTCATTGAACACAATGATACACAATGGAAGTCAATATATATTGATCAATACACAGGCAAAATTATGGATAAACTAAAGCCGCACGATAGTTATCTTAGCGATATTATACTTGAGATTCACGACAATTTACTTTTGGAGCAAAATGGCAGGATAATGGTTGGAATTTTGGGTTTAATAATGTTTTTCATAGGAGTTAGCGGATTTGTTATTTATAACCGGTTTTGGATAAATTTATTTAAGTTAAGATTTAAAAATATAGCAGTCGCTATGACGGATATACATAAATTTATAGGAGTTTGGGCGTCTGCGCTTTTATTTATAATCGGTCTTACTGGATCTTGGTGGGCATTAAATTTTTTATTTAAACAAGCTGGTCAAATAGATGAAAATTTTAGAATAAATGAAAAAATTTATAACAAAAATTTATCGATTGATGAGCTTTTTGAAAAGTCCCAAATTGATTTTGACGGATTTATACCTTATTATATAAGTTATCCGTTTTACATCGATAGAAACATCACGTTTTACGGAATGAATAAGAATCAAAATTTCCTTCATCATCAGTACTCGAATCAAGTAAGTTACGACAAACAAAGCGGAAAATTGATAGAGATAAAAAATATAGAAAACGCAAAAATAAGCGATCGATTTTTATCTACATTTAGAAAAGCGCATTTTGGTTATTACAATGAGGTGACTAAATTTATCTGGTTTTTAGTGGGTTTGACGCCATTTATGCTAAGCATTACCGGTATTTATCTTTGGTTAAAAAGAAAAAAATAAGAAAATAATGAAACTAAGGAGACGATATGAAGTTAAGTAGAATTTTACTTTCGGCAGTAGTTGCTATATTTGTACTTCAAGAAAATACTAAAATTTTAGCAAACGAAACAAATCAGGTATCTTTAGAGGCTGTAGATATAGCAGCTCCTATAAGAAATGACGATAAAAACTATAATACTCAAGAGATCGTTAAAAGCACTACAAGGCTTGATTTGAATGTTCGAGAAATACCGCAGTCTTTAAGTATTATAACAGAAGCAAAGCTAAGAGATCTTGACGTAAATGACTATCAAGAGCTGCTTCGTCATATACCAGGAGTTACTCTTAACAAATGGGATGAGCGCGTTTATCCGACTATTAGGGGTTTTAGTGTTGATTATTATCTGCTTGATTCTATGCCGAGTTTCGGCGGTTTTTCACTTGGAGCAAACGATATGAGCTTGATACCATATGAGAGAGTTGAAGTAGTCAAAGGAGCAAACGGACTTCTAGCGGGCGCCGGAAATCCTGCGGCTAGTATCAATTTTATAAGAAAAAGAGCAGATAGTAGAGATTTTAAAGCGGTATTAAAAACAAGCGGAGGATCATATGATAAATACGGTATCTCAGGTGATGTTTTATCCCCTTTAAACAAAGATGGCAGCATAAGAGGAAGACTTTCGTTTTCACATGAGAAATCTAGATCTTTTATGGATTATTATAAACGTAAAAATGACGTGATTTATACCGTTATAGATGCCGATGTAGGCGATAACTCTTGGGTTTCTTTAGCCGGATTTTATCAAGATTTGCAAAGAAACGGAATTCGTTGGGGCGGTATGCCAGCATTTTATACAAATAAAAGCAGAACAAATTTTAGTAAAAACCAAATTTTTTCTCAGCCTTGGACTAGATGGGATATAAAAACTCTTGATTTTTACGCCGATTATAAATATTTTTTTAGAAACGATGCCGTTTTTAATTATTCATATTCGTTTAGACGCGCAAACACTGACTCAAATTTGCTTTATTATGGTGGAAATCTCCCTACGAATAACATAGGAAATATCGACGGGCTTTCCGTCTATGCAAACAAACGTGAAGAAAATATACACAATATCGATAGTTATCTAACGCTTCCTTACGCCGCTTTTGATAAAAATCATGAATTTGTTTTTGGTGCTATGTATAATAACTATAAAAAAAGCGCAGATAACGTAAGTAGCTATTGGAATTCAAAAAATACGCCTGCCGGACTTAAATTTACTTCCGATACTATTTTAAATTTCAACAATTTATATATAAACGATCCGAGATTTCCATATATAGATCAAAATAATCCTGATAAAACTATTCAAAAAGCAATATATATGGCAAATAAATTTCAAATTACAGACTATGCTAAATTTTTAGTAGGCGGTAGAATGAGTTACTGGAAATATAGCATTGAAGGCGGAAATGCAAATAGAAATTTTACAAGAGAAATAACTCCGTACATAGGAATAGTATATGATTTAAACGAAAATTATTCTCTTTATGCTAGTTATACAAGTATATTTAAACCGCAAAATAAAAAAGATATAAATGGAAAATATCTTGATCCTATAGAAGGCAAAGACTATGAAGTCGGTATCAAAGCAGAGTACTTTGGAGGAGCTCTTCAAACTTCATTTGGTCTATTTAAAATAGAACAAGATAAGCTTGCAACGGCTTATGAACCAGATATAAAGATACCTGGTACGTCACAATCTGCTTATATCGCTTCAAAAGGTGTTTTGAGCAAGGGATTTGAGATTGATGTTATGGGCGATATAAATAGTGATTTGAGCTTAAGTTTTGGTCTTACTCATTTTAAAGCAGAAGATGCAAAAGGTATGAAATACAACACTGAAGCCGCCAGAACTACTGCTAATTTATTTGCTAAATATACCATTCAAAATCTTAGAATAGGCGGAGGTATTTTATATAAAAGTAAAATTTACGTAGGTAGCGGTGATAGACGAATAACTCAAAATGACTATGCTTTAGTAAATTTAATGCTTGGATATAAAATCAATAAAAACTTTGATATCCAGCTAAATATCGATAATTTATTTGATAAACGATATTATGAAGGTATAGGAGCAAATAAGATGGTTTATGGCGATCCAAGGCTATTTAACTTAACTTTTAGTTATAATTTATAATTGAAATTTAAGGTTTTTATATTTAAATTTTAATGTAAAAACCTTATTAAATTTATACTTTATGGTGCGTATTTTACATAATTACCAAATTTTATATTGTATTTTATAATTAAATATATTTAACAGATTTAATATTAAGTGGAATTTTTACTTATTTTTTGTATAATTGTTTAAATTTAAAAAAGGTGATTTATGATGACTTATCGGTACGCTTGTCAAAATAAATTATACTTAAAATTAAATTTATACATACAAGCTATCAACGGAGTTTATTAGCGTTTTATTTTTTAAATAGCAAAAAATTTAAAAAATAGGAGTTGATATGAGCTTTAAACCTACAAAATTATTTATAAAATATGCTTTTCCAAATATGATAAGCACGGCTTTCATCTCGTTTTATTTTATCATAGATACTATATTCGTCGGGCAGATGATAGGTACAAAGGCGCTTGGAGCTATGGGACTTACTATGCCTTTTATAATGATAAGTTTTGCGCTCATAGATATGATAGCAGTAGGCTCATCTGTACAAATAGCGCTTCGTCTTGGAAGCGGTAGATTTAAACAAGCTTGCGGGATATTTAGCTTTAGTTTGATAACTGTTTTTATCTTTGCATGCTTTGTGTTTTTATTTGGTTTTTTCTTTATAGAACCTATTAGCAATTACTTGATAGACGATAAAGAATTAGCTGTACTTGCGGCGCAGTATGCTAAGGTTTTTGCGCTGTTTTGTCCAGTCATAATGCTCTGTTTTATGTTAGATAACTACCTTAGAATTTGTAAAAAACCTATATATAGTATGTGCGTAAATATCTTTGTTGCGTTTATAAATATAGTCTTAGACTATATTTTTATAGTAATTTTAGAATGGGGACTTTTCAGCGCCGCTTTAGCTACTTGCATCGGACTTAGTTTAGGGACTTTGCTTGGATTTACACCGTTTGTATTTGGAAATTTAGAGTTAAAATTAAGCAAAGCGTTTATAAATTTAAAAATCATAAAAAACATAATATATAATGGCAGTTCAGAGTTTTTGACAAATATCTCTACATCGCTTTTCGTCATCGCGGCAAACGCTTTGCTACTAGATATCGCAGGAGTGCGGGGCGTGGCTATACTTGAGGTAATTTTTGCCATAGATAGTTTTATGGCGTCTTTGATATTTAGTATGTGCGATGGAATGCAGCCTCTTCTTAGCTATTATTACGGTGCGAAAAATATTAAATTTATCATGGCTCTGTTTTGGCGAACGTTTTTTGGCGCTATCGCTCTTGGAGTTATGATTGTTGTGGCGATATCTTTTGGTAGCGATTTTATAGTTTCGTTTTTTAGCAGAGATATCGAATTTATAGCAGCTAGCAAGGAGGCTTTACTGGTTTTTTCACCGGTGTATCTATGTTCATGGTTCATTATATTTGCTAATTCGTTTTTTACTGCTTTAAATAGACCTGCTTACTCTCTTAGCATATCTTTAAGTGCGAATTTGCTTATTCCTTTACCTTTTTTGTATATTTTGACAAATTTTTTAGAAGTAAACGGAGTATGGCTAACTCCGTTTGCGGCTAAGTTTTGTGTTGTTTGGTTGGCTTTATATTTTTTAAGAGAGACTATAAAAAAATTAAATTTGAACTTTTTATCATGAATTTATTACCCGAATTTACACAATTTAATGATAATTCTATTTTAAATTTAGAATATTAAGTGAAATTTTCACTCATTTTTAGTATAATTATGCCAAATTAAAAGGTTGGTTTATGGAAAACAAAGATATTTTTATCAATCGTGAGCTATCTTGGCTTAGATTTAATTCACGTGTTTTGTCTCAGTGCGAAAAAGATCTTCCGCTACTTGAGAAACTTAAGTTTATAGCTATTTATTCGACAAATTTAGATGAGTTTTATATGATACGTATAGCAGGTCTTAAACAGCTTTTTGCTGCTGGAGTCGTAGTAAGCGGAAGTGATGAGATGACACCGCTTGATCAGCTAAGAGAGATAAGGAAATACCTAAAAGATGAACAACAAATTTTAGAAGATTATTATAAAGAAACAGTTACAAAGTTATCTTTATCCGGTTTGCATATAAAAAAATATGAAGATTTAGAAGATGATATAAAAGCTAGAGCGGATGATTACTTTTTTTCAAATATTTTACCTGTTATCGTGCCTATAGCAGTTGATGCAACTCATCCGTTTCCGCACTTAAATAACCTTAGTTTTGGACTTGCGGTAAAGCTTTGTGATGAAGCGCATCCGGAGATAGTTAAGTTTGGAATGATAAGAATCAGCAGAGTGCTTCCTAGGTTTTACGACGCCGGAGATGGTATTTACGTGCCAATTGAAAGTATAGTTCATCGCCACGCTGAAGAGATATTTCCCGGATATAAACTTCTTGCTAGCTGCGCATTTAGAGTAACTAGAAATGCTGATATGGTTATCGAAGAAGAAGAAGCAGATGACTTTATGCTTATACTTGAGCAAGGTCTGAAACTTCGCAGAAAAGGTGCTTTTGTACGTTTACAAATCGAAAAAGATCCAGATCCGGAGATACTTGAGTTTTTAAATTTACATATGAAAATTTTCTATAAAGATATCTATGAATACAGCATTCCTCTAACTCTAGGAGCTTTATGGCAAATTATAGGCGATAAAGAATTTTCTCATTTACTACTTCCGCCCTATACGCCAAAAACACTTCCGCCCTTTGGACAAAACGTCTCAATGTTTGAAGCAATAGATAAAGAAGACGTTTTGCTTTTTCACCCATATGAGAGCTTTGAGCCGGTAACGCAGTTTATAAAAGAGGCTGCGAAAGATCCAAAAGTTATATCTATACGTATGACTTTATATAGAGTAGAGAAAAACTCAAGTATAATTCAATCTCTCATAGACGCTGCGAGCGATGGCAAACAAGTAACTGTTATGGTAGAGCTAAAGGCTAGATTTGATGAGGAAAATAACCTTCACTGGGCAAAAGCACTTGAAAACGCAGGAGCACACGTTATATACGGTATCACGGGATTTAAAGTACATGCAAAAGTATCTCAAGTAATAAGGCAAATAGGCGACAAGCTAAAATTCTATATGCATCTTGGTACCGGAAATTACAACGGAAGTAGTGCAAAGATCTACACCGACGTAAGTTATTTTACTAGCAGAGAAGAATTTGCTAAAGATACTACAACGTTTTTTCATATATTATCTGGATTTAGTAAAAACCGTCGTTTAAATGCTCTATCTATGTCTCCTATGCAGATAAAAGAAAGAGTTATAGAGATGATAAAAAACGAAGCAAAGATGGGCAAAGATGGTAAAATAATTGCTAAAATGAATGCTTTAGTAGATAGCGACGTGATAAAAGAGCTTTATAACGCAAGTAGGGCAGGAGTTCAGATAGATCTTATAATAAGAGGAATTTGTTGTCTTAGACCGGCCGTAGAAGGTATGAGTGAAAATATACGCGTACGCTCTATTATAGGAAAATACCTTGAGCACGCTAGGATATTTTATTTTAAACATGCAAATCCTAAGTTTTATATATCAAGTGCAGACTGGATGCCAAGAAATTTAGAAAGACGTCTTGAGCTCATGACTCCTATATATGAAAGTGTTTTACAAGGTAAATTAAGCGAGATATTAAGAGTACAGCTAATAGACAATGATCTTTCGTATGATTTAGGCAATGATGGAGAATATACGAGCGTCATTAGAGCTGACAACGAAAAATCGTTAAATAATCATGAATTCTTTGAGAATTATCTTAATAAAGTATTTAAAACACTCAAAAAAGGTAGCGATCAAGATAAAGTGCAAATACTTGCTTCAAAACTATTTAAAGAGAGTTAGTACTTTTTGATTATCAAATTTACGCGGTTTTTATGAATTTTAGCCGCGTAAATTTACTATAAAACCCACTCCAAAACTCTAAGAAGTTTTTGAACTTCTTTTGTATCTAACTCAAGAATTTTTTTGCTATTTTTATAGGGCTCATTTATCACAATTTCTCTTTGGCTGCTAAATTGAAGAGCAAATGTTCCGTTACTGTTTATTTTTTAAAGATTTTATCATCGATATTCATTAGAATATTTTATAGTAGTTTCCCTATCTTTTTCAAAGTTATTTTTAACGCTTTTTAAGTTTTCTAAACTCAAGTCCGGTGGCTTTAATAAAATCTTTCTATATAAGCTGCATTATCTTGGATTTTAGGCTATTTAACAAAAGAAGTGTTATCGCCAGTTAAATACTTTTGAAAATATCTGTCTACAGTGTCTCTTTCAGCTTTGTAGTCGTTATACATCTCGAAAACCTATTATACTGTTGTTTGGCGTAAGATAAAGTTTGCGTCTGCGACGTTGCTTGCGATGTTTGTTTTTTTGTAATTTAGCTCACTCAATTACAAATTTATAGTTTTTATGTATGTTTTTATATTTTATAAAATGGTCTATAAATATTTTATTTTCAGTCAAATTTTATATTTTTTTAGTTACAATCATCGAACTATTTTAAAATCATAAAGGCGTAAGTATGAGTTGTCCCATGTGTGTTAGCCTACAAAGCAATAAGCAAAGCACTAGAAAATAAAAAAGATTTTAAATTTATACTTAATTTAGAATTTACTTTTATAAGCGTATTTTCATATCTAGCTTTTATCGTTACTTTTCCTATTCATTGTAACTGTATTTTTAAACGCAAAACTCGCCTTACACTGCTACATAAGCATTTTTTCTTATACTTAGACGATGATAAATTATTCTATAAACTCCACGGATTAAAACCGCCGTTAGTTCTTTTTGAGATGCGTAAATTTTACTAAAATAAATCTTGTATTTTTTAAATTTAGTTGGTCTAAGACCTTATATAGTATAATATGTATTTTAACGAAGGATTAAATATGTCAAAAAGTTTTATAACAGGATTTCCTAGAATAGGTGAGCAAAGAGAGCTAAAATTCGCGCTTGAGAGTTTTTGGGCCGGTAAGAGCGATTTTAGCGAAGTTGAGCGCATAGCAAAAGAGCTAAAAGTAAGACACTGGAAGTATCAAAAAGATGCGCATATAGATTTTATAAGCGCAAACGATTTTTCTTATTATGATTTAATGCTTGATAACATTGTAGCTTTTGGAGCGATCCCACCGAGATTTGACGGACTTAGTGGAACTGATCTATACTTTTCAATGGCAAGAGGCAACAAAACAAGCGTAGCTATGGAAATGACAAAATGGTTCAATACAAACTACCATTACATAGTTCCAGAACTTAGCAAAGAGACTAAATTTAGCCTAAATCCTACAAAAATATTAAACGAATATAAAGAAGCAAAAGCCCAGGGTATCACTCCAAAGATAAATTTGATAGGACCTATCACGTTTTTAGCGCTTAGTAAAACAACTGACGGAAGTTGCGCGCTTTGTCATTTAGACGCCTTAGTAGAGCAGTACGCTAAGCTTTTGGTTGAAATTTCTAAGCTTGATAACGAAGTCGTAGTTCAGATAGACGAGCCTATCTTTGTTACCGATAAAGCTGAAAAATTAAAAGATAAAATAGTTCTAGTTTATGAAAAGCTATGTACTAATGATAATGTTAAGATTATATTTATGACGTATTTTGAGCATGCAAACGAAGCCGTAAAAGAGATTGTAAAAACTAAAGTTTGGGGCGTTGGGCTTGATTTTGTACATGCAAGTTGCCAAAAAGATTCTTTAGAGATCCTAAAAAATAGCGATAAAGTTCTGTTTGCCGGACTTATAGACGGTAGAAACGTTTGGGTAAGTGACCTTGACGCCAAGCTTGAGCTGATAAATAAGATTAAAGAGTATATCTCAAGCGAACGCCTAAATATCGGCACCTCTTGCTCACTTTTACACGTTCCATATACTCTAAAATACGAAGAAAAACTAAGTATAAAAGAGTGGCTTAGCTTTGCGGTAGAAAAACTAACCGAAGTAAAACTACTAAAAAAACTAGCAAATAATGAGCATTTTTGTGAATCAGGCGAGGGTTTGCTTGCTAAAAATAGGGCGGCTATCGCTTCAAGAAAGACTTCTGAGTTAGTAAATGATAAAACTGTTCAAGAAAGAGTAAAAAACCTATCTAAATTTGAAAGAGATACTCCTTATGAAGAGCGTATAAAAACTCAAAAAGCTAAATTTAATCTTCCTGAGCTTCCGACTACGACTATAGGTAGTTTCCCGCAAACTCCGGAGCTCCGTCAAGTAAGAAATGCTTATAAAAAATCTCTGATATCGCAAGAAGCTTATGAAAAAGATATCAAAAAATATATTGATGAGTGTATAGCTTTTCAAGAAGAGTGCGGTTTAGACGTACTAGTTCACGGTGAGCCTGAGCGTAATGATATGGTCGAGTATTTCGGCGAGCAGCTAAAAGGATACGCGTTTAGTACTAATGGTTGGGTACAAAGCTACGGTAGTAGATGCGTTAAACCGCCGCTCCTTTTTGGCGATGTGAGTCGTCCAAAAGCTATGACCGTGGATTGGATAAGTTACGCTCAAAGCAAAACAAACAAGATCATGAAAGGTATGCTAACTGGACCGGTTACTATCTTAAACTGGAGCTTTGTAAGAGATGATAAACCAAGAAGCGAGATAGCAAAGGAGCTTGCACTTTGTATTTACGATGAGATAAGCGACCTTCAAAATGCAGGTATCAAAATCATACAAGTCGATGAAGCTGCGTTTAAAGAAGGCTATCCGCTTAGACATGAAAATGTATCCGCTTATGAAAAATTTGCGGTAGATTGCTTTAAACTAAGCGTTTGTTCAGCTAAAGCGGAGACCCAAATTCACACCCATATGTGTTATTCGGAGTTTAACGATATCATCAAAACCATTGAAGCGATGGATGCCGATGTTATCAGCATAGAAACTGCTAGAAGCGGAAACGAGCTACTTAAAATATTCAAATCAGTTGGCTATAAACAAGAAGTAGGACCAGGAGTTTATGATATCCACAGTCCAAGAGTTCCTAGCGTAGAAGAGATAGCTACTCAAATTCACGCTTTACTAGAAGTTCTTCCAAAAAGCCAACTTTGGATAAATCCAGATTGCGGTCTAAAAACAAGAAAATGGGAAGAGGTCAAACCTAGTCTTACAAATATGACTGCAGCGGTTAAAATCGTTCGTTTAAGTTAGAAATATGTATTGATATTTTGCTCATCTTATGATGAGCAAATTTGAAAGTAAAAAAATATGCTGAAAAAGAAGATAAAAGATAATACTCCGGGAATTTTGTTATACGGTCTGACGCCTCCTAAACTAAATTTAACTCACGAAGAAGCAATAATAGTTGCAAAAAAGCAGTTAGAAAGGCTAGAAAATAGAGGCATTGATGGATTGGTTATATATGATTTGCAAGATGAAAGCAATAGAAATAAAAGTGAGCGTACCTTTGAGTTTTGTGGAACTATAAAACCCGAAATTTATCATAAAGAGTTTTTAAAACTAGCTTATCCAGCCGTTATTTACAAAGCTGTTGGAAATTATACGCAAGACGAATTTTGCAGATTTTTAAATGATTCTGGTGAAAATTTAAGTGTATTTGTAGGCGCTAGTTCCAAAAAAGACAGTCCGAAACTAAGTCTTGATATGGCATACAAACTCAAAAAAGAACAAGGTCGAGATATAACTTTGGGCGGCATCTGCATACCGGAAAGACATGAGAAAAAAGGCGATGAAGATCTGCGTGTTGCCGGAAAAACCATAAAAGGCTGCGAGTTTTTTATCACGCAAGCCGTATATAATCTAGAAAACGCCAAACGATTTTTAGACGATTATTCAAATTTAAATATCAAAAAAGTACCTATTATATTTACATTTACGCCTTGCGGGAGTTTGAAAACGCTTGAGTTTATGCGTTGGCTTGGAATTTCAGTACCTAAACAGTTTGAAAATAGACTGTTTAAAAGCGATGATCCACTTAAAGCTTCTATAAGTTTAAGCCTTGATATGTTTGAATTTTTATTTAAATACGGTAAAGCAAAGGGTATTAGCATAGGTGCAAATGTAGAAAGTATATCTACTAGAAAAGTTGAAATCGAGGCTTCGGTTGAGCTTGTAAACGGGATAAAAAGCATTATTTCTTAATTTTTTAGTGTATTTACAAATATAATTGCAAAATAGGGGAGCGCGCAAATAATGCAAAAAGCGCTTTTTGTTACTAAATCTGCTTGTATCTGCATCATTATCCATAAAAATTAATTCAAAAAAGCATTCAATTCTTCATAATAAACTGATAGTTTATACATATAATAATTTATATCAAAACAGAGATATATTTCAAGTTTTAAACATAAGCTTTGCAAACGAATACATCTCAATCATATATGAGATAAATATCTAAAAATATCCAAACAAAATTATCTTAATCATCTTATAAAGTTTGGACTTACTTTATAAACGTATCCAACCGAGTTTATAAAAACATAAATTATGAGTATATCTAACTAAAGCCTAGCTATTATAATTGATCAATAATCGGCTAATTTTAGATTAAAAGGTAAAATCTTAACTATTTTTATTATTTTGTATTGAAAACTATAATTTTCAAACTATTATGAATTCTTGTTTTTGCACTATTCTAATTATGTATTAAATGATGATTTTATAGCTATTTGATGTACTTTACTTTTTGTAGTATAAAAACTTATCCATTAAATTTAATGCAATAATTTCTATCTATTTATACATATAATTATTTGTATTATTTTACATAGTATATTTTAGCAATTTTCTTATTTTTTCTATTTTTAATATTTTGTTGTAATAGATAATTTTTTTTGTTATAATTACTTAAATTTTAAAAAGGCTAAGTAAATGAAAGATATAAAAAAGACGTATGATGATTTCCCTTATAAATCAAAACCATTCGCAAATAGCTCTATATACAAACTCGAATCAATAGCTACTTTACTAGGTCTCTCCCCTGCTCCTGTTAATAATGCAAGAGTTCTTGAGATAGGGTGTAGCTTTGGTGGAAATCTTATAATGAGTGCTATTTCTAATCCTGAATCAGAGTTTATAGGTATAGATATCTCTGAAACTCAGATAAATTTAGGAAAAAAGCTTATAAAAGATATGAAAATTAAAAACTTAAAACTTATGCAGCTTGACATTTCTCATGCTACGCAAGAGCTTGGAAAATTTGATTATGTTATCTCTCACGGTGTTTATAGCTGGGTTCCAGATGATGTGAAAAACGCGATATTGGGGGGGGGTAGAAAGCTTTTGACAGACAATGGTATAATGTATGTATCGTACAACACCTATCCAGGATGGAAATATAAAGATATAATAAGAGATCTTATGGTCTACTCTTCTAAAAACGAAACTAGCGATATAGCTAGACTTGAGAAATCAAAACATATGCTTAAATCATACGTTGAATATATAAATGCTCTTCCTGATGGAAGTATGAGAAAAAATGGATTTAGCTCAGTAATGCTTGAAAATGCAAAAAATATAGCCGATTCATATGAAAATTTTTATATTTTGCATGAGTATTTAGAGACGTTTAATGACCCTTGTTACTTTTATGAGTTTGTAGAGCGAGCAAAAAATCAAGATCTTGAATATCTTATAGACGCTTCTATGACTCCTACTTATATAACTTGTATTGATGATCTCCCGCAAAACTCTAGGCCAAATGAACGCATACAAAAAGAGCAGTATGGAGACTTTTTATCCAATAGAGCGTTTCGTTCAAGTGTACTGACAACGAGCAAAAACGCAAGTTCAATTACCGAAGCATTAAATGGAACATTCAAAAAAACAGATATCGATAAGCTGTATTTTTTTGGTAAATTTGATATAACGGATAATTATATAGAAGATAGAAACAAAGCTGTAAAATACCAAACAACATATGAATGGATAGCCCAAGAGTTCAATTTAAACTATCCAAATAGCTTAAACTCAGCCTATTTTTTGGAAAAATATCCACAGAAAGAGAATGAAATATATGAAGCATTAATGAAATTTATATGCTATGGAAGTATCAATTTCACAAATATAGAACTAAAAGCTCTTGCATACAAGCCAAATGAAACTAGGATAAAACAGAATTATGAAAACTATATAAAGTACTTTAGCAAAGAATCGGATCCGGTTATCGCTATGGCGACTGCTTTAAATTTACTAGTAGGCGAAATGACTGCTCAAGATGCTAGATTTGCGCTTATGTTTGATGGAAAAAATAGTATAGATGATATTGTTTTAGCCGTCAAAAAGTTTTTAAAAACAGGAAAACAAAGATTTACTAGAACAAAAAGCGACGGAACAACAGTAGTTGTAACAGACCAAGCCGAGATAGAAGCTACTTGCACAGACTATGTTTTAGGGCTTGAGCAAAAGCTTAGAAACGCTTATTATTTTGAAGCTATTTAAACTTTTATTTTTAGAGAGTTTAATGCTTCTTTGGATAATCAAAAAACAGCGCGTGAGCATGACTCTCTTTGATATGCTCAAAACTCCCTTCAAATTCTATGCAAAATATTCCGCTGGTCGGGATATTTCCAATATCTGAATCACTAAGAAATTCGCAAATTTCAGTCAAACTCGGATTATGCCCTATTATAAAAACACTATTTAATTCATCGTTTAAACTGTTTAAAAATTTAAATATACTTTCCAAACTAGCTTCATAAAGCTCTTTTACGGTTTTTATATCTTTTTTATATCCTATCTCTTTTGATATTAAATTTGCGGTTTTGATCGCTCTTTTTGCAGGCGATGAAAATATCATATCTGGTATAACGCTATGTTTTTTTAATCTTTTACCCATAAATTTAGCATTTATTTTACCCTTATCGTTTAGATCTCTATCAAAATCGTTATTAGTTTCTTTGGTAGCTTTTGCATGTCTTATGAAGTATATTTTTTTCACTGTTTCTCCTGTAAATCTATAATTTTATCAAGCTCGCTTTGATCAAATCCAGCCATTAGCCTATGTTTTACATCAAGTTCTCGTTTCGTATGAAATGCTTTTGGATAGTGTTTTAAAACTATATTCATCCACTCTTTTGGATCAACACCCTGCTCTTTACAGGCAAATTTAAACCATTTATCTCCCTTTTTAACATGCCCTATTTCTTCATCATGTATTGTTTTTAATATATCTAAAAGGTAATTTTTTTGCTTATCGTTTGCGATTTTTTTCATCATAAATAAATTTGCGTCAAGTCCATTTGCTTCCATGAATCTAGGTAGCACAGCCATTCTATCTAATAGACTATTTTCTGTTTTTTGCATAGCTATAAAAAGTCCATTGTGTACGGTAAAATCTCCGTAATTATATCCCGCATTTTCCAGTTTTTCATTTATCATTTTAAAATGTTTTATCTCATCATCTGCTACTTCAAGCCAGTCAAAATAAAACTCTTTTGGTAAATTTAAAAACCTATAACAAGCATCAAGTGCTATATCTATCGCACTATATTCTATATGAGCTATAGAGTGTAAAAATGTTGCTAGGGCTTTATTTTGACTATGTTTTTTCAAATCCTTCATCTCGCATACATCGCATATTTTAGCATAACTAGGAGTTGTAAGACTTTTTGGAATAAAATTAACATTAAATTCGTATTCGTTATTTTTAAATTTAAAAAACAGTTGTTCAAATTTAAAAAATTTAATTTCTAAGCGGCTTTCATTTAGAATTTCCCAAACTTCATCGAAAAAATTCATCTAAATACCTTTAAAAAAGCGGCTAAATAGCCTATGGCAAAACCAAAAAGATGCGCATACCAAGCGATATTAATTCCAAGAAGAAGCGGGGCAAAACTCATCAACAAAATCGCTATTATAAGCCCTTTTCTACTATATCTATCAAGATTTGCCATAAATCCTAAAAGAACGCTTATAGCTCCGCTAGCTCCTACTAAATTTACATTTGCAAACATTAAATAACTAAGGCTAAGAGCACTAGTTATAACTCCGCCTACTATATATAATAGCAAAAATTTTACAGATCCAAGATATCTTTCTAAAAGCATACCAAATTGATATAATACAGCCATATTCATTAGTATGTGCATAAGAGAACCATGTAAAAACATAGTGGTTATAAGTTGCCAGTATGCTCCTTCAAAGAAAAGTTCATTTAATCCAAAAAATATACTAAATGAGCGTGAATTATAAACAAAATATTCTAAAAAATACACAACGGCATTTATAGCTATGAGAAACGGAGTTGCTGTCAAATTATACCTTTTGTCTGAAACTTTGTATTTGAGATTTTACAAAAAATCGGCTTAAATGTTACAAAAACTCACATTTTTAGAAAAATATAATTAAAAAGAATGTTTTTATTAAATTTTTGCTTATAAAATGATAATATATAGCTAGGTTTTATAATATAAAAATAAGAGACTTAAACTAAATTTAAAGGATATGTATGCAAGATAAAGTCTATTTATACGCAACCTGTTTAGGCAGTGCTACTATGGGCAGAATGGTAGTAAGTGCTGCAAAATTGCTACAAAATTGCGGCGTAGAAGTCATATTTAAAAAAGATCAAACTTGTTGCGGACAACCGAGTTATAACTCCGGCTACTTTGAAGAGAGTAAAAAAATCGCTCTTTATAATGTAGAGCTTTTTAGTGAAGACTACCCTATTTTAGTACCTAGCGGCTCTTGTGCCGGTATGATGATGCATGACTATGTAGAGTTGTTTGAAAATGATGCAAATTACGAAAAAGTGAAAAAATTTAGCTCTCGAGTTATGGATTTATGCGAGTTTTTAGATACTCAACTTCCTATAAAAGACAAAGGTGATCCTATAAAAGTAACGTGGCATAGCAATTGTCACGCTTTAAGAGTTACAAAAAGTATAGAGCATGCAAAAAATTTAATAAAAAAACTAAACAACGTAGAGCTTATAGAGCTTCAAAGAGAAGAAGAGTGCTGTGGATTTGGTGGAACTTTTGCTGTAAAAGAGCCTGAAATCTCAAATGCTATGGCAAAAGCAAAGATAGACGATATCAAAAAAACAGGGGTAAAATACCTCATAAGCGCGGATGGCGGTTGTCTCATGAATATAGCTGGAACTATGAGCAAAATGGGAGAAGATATAAAAAGCATCCATCTATACGACTTTTTATTAAAACGCACAGAAGGAGGCTTAATATGAACGCACATGAAGATATAATCATACAAAAGCTAGCCGATAAGCAGATGAGAGCGAATCTAGACTCTGCAATGCATACTCTTCAAACAAATAGAGCAAAACTGATAAATGCGAATTTCAAAGACTGGCAAGGTCTTAGACAAAAAGGTAAATTTGTAAAACAAAAAGCTTTAAATACTTTGGGCGAAAGACTCATTGAATTCGAGAAAAATGCTACTGACAATGGATTTAAAATCCACTGGGCATCTACGGCGGAAGAAGCTTGCGAAATCATATATAATCTGATGGTAGATAAAGGTATAGATACTATTTTAAAAGGTAAATCCATGGCTAGTGAGGAGATTCATTTAAATCACTACTTAGAAGATAGAGGAATGAAACCTTTTGAAACCGACCTTGGAGAAGTTATAATACAGCTTATCGGAGAACCTCCTGTTCATATAGTTGTTCCAGCTATCCATAAAAATCGTTATGAAATAGGTGAAATATTTCATGAGAAATGGGGTGCAAAAAAAGAAAGCGAACCGGAAAAATTAAATGCTATAGCTAGACAAAAAATGAGAGAAGAGTTTAAAACTCTTAAAATGGGATTAAGCGGAGTGAATTTCGCCCTTTCAAAAGAAGGTGCAATATGGCTGATAGAAAATGAAGGTAACGGGAGGATGTGTACGACTATGCCGGATATATTAGTTAGTATCTGCGGTATAGAAAAAGTAGTTGAATCCATAGAAGACGCCGCCACTACAGACACCCTGCTTTCGCCAAGTGCTACTGGACAGTTTATTACTAATTATAACAACATAATCTCAGGACCGCGCCGAGACGGCGAACTTGACGGTCCTCGAGAGTGCCATATAATTCTTTTAGATAACAACAGAACAAATATGTTAGCGCATGAAGAGTATAGCGAAGCACTTAGGTGTATTAGATGCGGTGCTTGTATGAATTTTTGTCCCGTATATGATAAGATCGGCGGTCATAGCTATAGAGCGGTATATCCGGGACCCATAGGAGAAGTTATAAGTCCTCAAATATTCGGTATGGATAATTATGGAGATATAGTCTCTCTTTGTTCGCTTTGTGGTAGATGTTCGGAAGTATGCCCGGTAGAAATTCCATTAGCGGATCTTATACGAAAATTAAGAAGAGATAAGATCGGCGAAGGTAAAAATCCGCCTATGGGAACATCAAATTTAGAAAAAAATAGAGCCGAACAAATAGCATTTAAAGGTTATTCCGCTATGGCAACCAACGGATTTATCTGGAGAACAGCTATGAAAAGCGCAGGAATATTTAGCAGTATATTACAAAACGGTAGATGGATGCCAGTAATAAGTAACTGGTTAAACTATAAAGATCTTCCGGATTTTAAATACGATTTGCACAAAGAGATTAAACAGATACAAGGGGTTAGATATGAGTAGCAAAGAGATTATACTAAACAAAATCAAATCTAGCGGATATAAAATGCCAAACATTGACGTAAGCGCTCCTAGTCAGAATCCATCAAGTCATATAATTAGCTCAGATGACGATATATATGCTGAATTTACACAAAGAATCGTAGCAAATAAAGCCTTACTCGTGGAGAGTTCGCCTGAAAAATTAAATGAAGATATTCAAAAAATTATCGACAAAGAGACGGTAAAAAATCTGATTTATCCAGATTCTCTTAGTTTTGATGTTGCAAATTTAAATATAGAAAATAAATTTAAATTTGATAAACCGGTAGATGGATTTAAGGCTCAGATATTCGACTATGATGTAAGTATTATAGATGCTAGAGGAGGTGTAAGTTCGCACGGAGTAGCTTGCATAGCATCTTCAAAGTCTCAACCAAGACTTCTAAGCTTAACTCCAAAAGTCTGCATAGCTCTTATCAAAAAAGATAGCATAGTAAAATCGCTTTGCGATATGCTAAATAAGATAAAAAAAGAAGACGGAAAACTGCCTACAAACGTAGTTTTTATATCAGGACCTAGCAGAACAAGCGACATAGAGTTGCAGCTAGTTCTAGGAGTTCACGGATCGCAGATATTTTACGCCGTTACATATTAAGTTTAAATGATTTCATTTAAAATACAGATGAGATTAAGCTAAATTAAATTTAGCTTAATCAAATTTAAAATACTATTTTCGATTTTAATTAGTTTATTTTAAGAGTTTTGTCTACTTTGCCAAAACCGGCAAATTTATTGGATACTAAGCAAGATTTTGATTGGCATTTTGTAATAATATATGCATTTACTTTTTTACCGTTTATCATATGTAAATTTTTGTATTTTAAATTCATAACGCTTTTTATATTTTTTCCGCTTGTATTATGAACAAAACTTATGGTTCCGTTAGAATTTATATCTTGAATAATACCTAAATGTGTGATTTTTTTCTGTTTGCTTGTTTTTGTGTTGTGAGTAGTGTTACTAAAAAATACTAGATCGCCCGGTTTAGGATCGATAAAATATATTTTATTTTGTGATTTATATAAATTAAAAATAGCTTGTGATTTTCTTCCTTCTTTATCATAAAAATTATCGAGCTCACTAGAATTAAAATATATACTATTACTATCTTGATTTACTAAACTAACAAATCCGGAACAATCTTTGCCTAATTTTTTATTTATATATTTACTTAAATTTACGTTATATACGTTATTGA
Organism: Campylobacter sp. TJR-1; assembly: GCF_032840035.1. NCBI lineage: Bacteria > Pseudomonadati > Campylobacterota > Epsilonproteobacteria > Campylobacterales > Campylobacteraceae > Campylobacter > Campylobacter sp. TJR-1. The sequence continues at coordinate 221,311 of NZ_JAWIZX010000003.1, forward strand.
ACTCATATTGATGAAATTTACCTGCACTCTGGCTTGTAGGCGGTGTAGTTTTAAAAGAACAACCAGCAAATATAAAAGCGCCGGCAACTCCTACTATCACGGTCTTTAAAGTCATATAATATCCTAAATGATTGATAAAAAATTTTTAAAATTGTACCAAAATATTCTTAATTGTAAGCATAAATATAGTATAATCATACTTATTTTTTAAAGGTTTATTATGGATTATTTGGAGATAAAAGGCGGAAAAAAGCTATTTGGTAGCGTTTATATAAGCGGAGCAAAAAACGCCGCGCTTCCGCTTATTGCTATGAGTATTTTAGCAAAAAATGATGTTGTGATAAGAAATATTCCACAAGTTGCGGATATAAAAACGCTTATAAAACTTTTGCAAAACTTAGGCGCAGTTTATAAATTTGAAAACCTTGATTTAGTTATAAATACAACTACCATTAATTCTACAAAAGCTACATATGACATCGTACGTAAAATGCGAGCCTCTATACTTGTGTTAGGTCCTTTGTTAGCTAGATTTGGTCATTGTGAAGTTTCACTTCCTGGAGGCTGTGCGATTGGCGCTAGACCTATAGATCTCCATTTAAGTGCACTTGAAAAAATGGGTGCAAATATAGAAATAAAAGACGGTTATGTTATAGCAAGAGCAAAAGACGGCTTAAAAGGCGCAAATATAATATTTGATAAAATAACAGTTACTGGAACCGAAAATATAGTTATGGCAGCAGCTCTTGCAAGAGGAACGACTAAAATTTTAAACGCAGCAAAAGAACCTGAAGTCGTGCAAGTATGTCAAATTCTAAATGATAGCGGTATAAAAATAGAAGGTATCGGCACAAATGAACTTACTATTTATGGTGGCGGCGGTGAGTTATTAAATTTAAATAAAATATGCGTTATACCAGATAGAATCGAAGCTGGAACATATCTTTGCGCTGCTGCTATAGCAGGAGGAGAGATAACATTAAAACAAGTAGAGCCAAATCATTTGGTTTCTGTTTTAGGAAAATTAAGCGATATGGGCGTAAATTTTGAACTCGGAGATAAAAGTATCAAAGTCATATCGGATGCAAAATTAAGCCCCGTACAAATTATCACAACTGAATTTCCAGGATTTCCTACCGATATGCAAGCTCAATTTATGGCTTTAGCTTGCGTGGCAAATGGTGTAAGCACAATTGATGAAAGGCTATTTGAAAATCGTTTTATGCATGCAAGCGAATTAAATCGTATGGGTGCAGATATAAAATTAAACGGACACATAGCTACTGTTAGCGGCGTTAGCTTAAATGGAGCAGACGTAATGGCTACTGACTTAAGAGCGAGTTCGGCTCTTGTTCTAGCTGCTCTTGTAGCAAACGGAACTACTAGAGTTCATAGAATTTATCACTTAGACCGCGGTTATGAAAACTTAGAAATAAAACTTCAAAGCCTTGGAGCAGATATAAAAAGACTTAGCGAATAAAGGATTATTAAATGGATGTTAAAAGCGTATTTGAAACAATTTCAAATTTAAAACCGGTGGAAAATTATGAGTTTATCAGTTTAGATACGGCTTTTGGAAGAGTTCTAGCTAGCGACATTATCGCCGTTAAACCATTACCTGCTTTTGATAACTCGGCTCTTGATGGATATGCTTTTAATTATAATGATAGAAAAAACCCTCTTTTGATAAAAGGAACTATATTTGCAGGCGATAAAAAAGAGTATCGCATAGAAAAGAATGAATGTTATAAAATAATGACCGGAGCTATTTTTCCAACTAGATCAGATACCGTAATGATGATAGAAGATGAGAGTTTTGATGAAAATGGATATCTCATTATAAAAGACAACGTAAAAAAATATAATGCCAGAAAAATGGCTGGAGAAGAAGCTAAGATAGGCGATATTTTACTGTATAAAAACGAACTGCTAACTCCTGCTAACATCATGCTTTTGGCAGCTCAAGGTATCAGCTATGTAAAAGTTTTTTCAAATTTGAAAATAGCTATTTTTAGCAGCGGAGATGAGATCAACGAACCATGGCAAAACTCTGATGAAAGATCTATTTATAATGCAAATGCTTTTGGAGTGCTTGCTATGTTGAAACAAAATGGATTTGATGCTGAGTACAAAGGTATATTAAAAGATGAGAAAAATATCCTAAAAGAGCAGATAAAAAATGCGAAGAATTACGATGTTTTGATTACTAGCGGAGGTGCTAGTAAAGGAGAAGCGGATTTTATGCAAAGCGTACTTTTAGAACTAGGATTCAAAGAGATATTTTCAAGTATCGATGTGCGTCCGGCCAAACCTACAAAACTATACCAAAACGATTCACAAATAGTATTTATTTTACCAGGAAATCCGATGGCGTGTTTTATGGGATGCTTTTTATCTGTCGTTCCTGCTATAAAAAAACTTTGCGGATTTAATGAATTTTTACACAAAACATACAAAGCTAAATTTAAAGGAAATTTAAAACTCAAACCTACTCGTGCAAATATTGTAATAGGTCGTTATGAAAACGGTGAGTTTATAGTGACAAATGAAAATAAATTTAGTCCTGCGATGATAATACCTATATCTATCTCTAATGCGATATATATTTCAAGTATCGGAGAAGGCGAAATTTCTGACCAAGAAATAGTTGAAATATATAAATTATCTTGACTTATGAGCAAAAATATGGTAAAATCACGCTTCCAAAACGATACAAGCGGGAATAGCTCAGGGGTAGAGCACAACCTTGCCAAGGTTGGGGTCGCGAGTTCGAATCTCGTTTCCCGCTCCATCTTTATGCTTATCACTATTTTTATCATATTTTCACATAATCTTTTTGCTCTTACTTTAGCCGAATCTTTAAAAATTAAGATCAAAGAAGATATTCCAAATGTTACTATAAATTCGATTTCGATAGAAAAACCTAGCTCCTTGCCGCAAGATTTTTCTTCATATAAGCTAAAAGATATTTTTATATTATCTATTAGAAGTAATGATGGAAACTTTAGGGCTCTTTATGAAATGCCAAATAAACTAAATAAAAGCATATTTTTTAAATTTAAAATAGACGCCAACGTAAATGTTTTAGTTGCTATAAAAGATATAGATAGAGATCATATATTAAATTTAAGCGATTATGAACAGAAAAGTGTAAGCTTAAAAGAGTATGACAAAGAGGCGCTAAAAGAAGCTCCGAAAAATATAAAACTTATAACAAGAACTAGAATTAAACGAGGTAAAATTCTGACAAATAGACAGTTTAAAACATTAAGCGATATAAAAAAAGGCGATTTGATAAATGCGGTTTTAAAAGATGGAGCTTTAAATATTGAAGTATTGGTAACTGCGTTAGAAGACGGTAACGTAGGAGATATAATCCAAGTTAGAAACGAAAACAACCAAGTTTTTAAAGCTAACGTTATTTCGAAAAATAGAGTTTTAATAAGGTAAAAAATGAATAAATCTTGTATATATCCCGGCACGTTTGATCCTATTACAAATGGTCACATGGATGTCATAAAAAGAGCTTGCAGGGTTTTTGATAATGTTATAGTAGCAGTTGCGTTAAACGAGAGTAAAACGCCTTATTTTTGTTATGAAGAGCGAATCAGCTTAGCAAAAACAGCCACTAAAGATATACCAAAAGTAAGTGTTATAGGTTTTGATAATCTGCTTGTGGATTTTGCTAAATCAAAAGGTATAAATACGGTAGTTCGCGGTCTTAGAGCAGTTAGCGACTTTGAGTACGAGCTTCAGATCGGATACGCAAACGCCTCTCTTTGGAGCGAGTTTGAAACTGTATATTTTATGCCGAGTTTAAAAAATGCTTTTATATCAAGCTCTATCGTAAGATCCGTGCTAAAGCATGGAGGAGATATAGGAAGTTTAGTTCCTACTAGCGTGTTAGAAGAGATCAAGGGAAAATTATGTTAGTAAATTTTGAAGGAGTTGATGGCGTCGGAAAATCAACTCAAATTTCACTTTTAAAAGAGTTTAGAAATGACGCCGTGATAACAAAAGAGCCCGGAGGCACAGAGTTTGGGCTTATGGTTAGGGATTATTTACTTAAAAACGCAAGTAAGATTTCCAATAAAACCGAAATTTTTTTGTTTTTAGCCGATCGTGCCGAACATTATGAAAAAGTCCTAAAACCTAACTATGCAAATCTCGTTTTAAACGATAGAAGCTTTGTTTCTGGTATGGCTTATGCTATGGCAAATGATAGCTCTTTAGATATCGGCTTACTTTTGGATCTAAATAAATTTGCGTTAAACGGTGATCTTGGAGATAAATTCGTATTTTTAAAAGCCGATGAAATACTGCTTAGAAATAGACTATTTAGTCGTGGAACTAGTGATGAGATAGAGATGCGCGGGATTGAGTATTTAATGAGAGTTCAAGGATTTATGAGTATAATACTTTCCGATTTAAAGTTTGATGTTTTGGAAATCGATGCCTCGCTTGAGGTTCTTGAAATTCAAGAAAAAATAAGGAAATTTATATGATAAATGCTCTTCGTGGGATGAAAGACCTGCTTGATAGCGATGGAAAACTTTATAAATTTATAGTAGAAACTTGCGAACAAATAACAAAAAATTACGGATATGAACTATGCGAAACTCCAAAGATGGAAGAAACATCACTATTTAAAAGAAGCGTTGGTGAAAGTAGTGATATAGTCGGTAAAGAGATGTATCAGTTTATCGACAAAGGCGGCAACGATGTCTGCTTAAGACCAGAAGGAACTGCTGGAGTAGTTCGAGCTTTTATAGAAGCTAAATTTGACAAAGCCGGTGGAGTGAAGCGTTATTATTACTATGGCAGTATGTTTCGTTACGAAAGACCACAGCGCGGACGCTTAAGAGAGTTCCATCAATTTGGCGTGGAGTGTTTTGGAGAAGCAAGCGTTTATGAAGATGCAAGCGTCATACTTATGTTAAACGAAATTTTAGATAAATTTGGTATAGAAACTACATTAAAGATAAATTCTCTTGGCGATAGTGAATGTATGCCAAAATACAGACAAAAATTAATTTCTTTTATAGATGAAAAAAAAGATCAATTGTGCGAGGATTGTCGTCGTAGACTTGTTACAAATCCTATTAGGGTATTAGACTGTAAAAAAGAACATTGCCAAATACTGCTTAAAAATGCACCGCTTATAACTGAAAATTTAAACGAAGAGTGTTACAGTGAATTTGAACAACTAAAAGACATTTTAACTAAAAATGGAGTTAAATTTGAAGTAGATGGAAGACTTGTTCGAGGGCTTGATTACTACTGTAAAACCGCGTTTGAGTTTGTAAGCGATGAAATAGGCTCTAAAAGTGCGGTAGCAGGAGGTGGAAGATATGATAGATTAGTCGATTTTTTAGGCGGAAAATCTACTCCTGCAGTAGGCTGGGCTATGGGAATAGAACGTATAATGGAGATATTAAAACAAAAAGATATGCCTAATTCTAGAGATGGTATTTATATCTGTGCTTTAGATAAAAAATATATAGATGAAATTTATAAAATAGGCTTTAAACTCAGGAAAAACTATAAAGTAGAGATATCTTATGAAGCCAAAAGTCCAAATAAACATCTAAATTTAGCAGATAAAAAATTTGCTAAACTATTTTTATGCATGGGTGAAGATGAAGCCAAAAACGGTGAAATTTGGTATAAAAATTTAGAAAATAAAAATGAAAAGCGTATAAAGATTTTAAATTTAGAAGGTGAATTATGACAAATGATTATGGACTTAGTTTATGGGGAGACTCAAATTTCATCATAGATAGCGGAAAAGTATGCCTAAACACTGATTTTAAACCTGCCATAATCGATATAGTAAAAGATATAAGAGATGATGGATATAGAGGTCCTTTATTACTTAGATTTCCTCATCTTATTAAAAAACAGATTGTTCAAGTTTATTCTAGTTTCGACAGAGCCAAAAAAGAGTTTGAGTACTCAGGAAGCTTCAACGCCGTTTATCCGCTAAAAGTAAATCAATACCCAGGTTTCGTGGAAAATCTAGTAAAATTAGGCGAGTCATATGGATACGGTTTGGAAGCCGGAAGTAAAGCAGAGCTTTTGCTAGCTATGGCTTACAATAACTACGGAGCTCCTATTACCGTAAATGGATTTAAAGATAAAGAGCTTATAGATATAGGATTTATCGCTGCTGAAATGGGGCATAACATCACTCTTACCATAGAAGGACTAAATGAGCTTGAAGCTATAATCGCAACGGCAAAAGAGAGATTTACTCCAAAACCAAGCATAGGGCTTCGCATAAGACTTCATAGCAGCGGAACTGGTGTTTGGGCAAAAAGCGGCGGTATAAACTCCAAATTTGGATTAACTTCAACAGAGCTCATTGAAGCCGTGAATTTGTTAAAAGACAACGAACTTATAGAGCAATTTACAATGATACATTTTCATATCGGAAGTCAGATAAACGAAATTCATCCTCTTAAAAAAGCTCTTGTAGAAGCTGGTAATATATATGCAGAGCTTAGAAAAATGGGAGCTTCAAATTTAAAAGCTATAAATTTAGGCGGCGGTTTAGCTATAGAGTATTCCCAATTTAAAGAGCATCCTAGCAGAAACTATACACTAAAAGAGTATGCAAACGACGTTGTTTATCTGCTAAAAACAATAGCAAATCAAAAAAACGAAATCGAACCGGATATTTTTATAGAAAGCGGTAGATATATAGCTGCAAATCACGCTGTTTTGGTTGCTCCCGTGCTTGAGTTATTTAGTCAAGAATACACAGAAGAAAAACTAGTACTAAAAAAGAATAACCCTCCTCTTATAAGCGAGCTTTACGATCTTTATACTAGTATAAAACCTAGCAATGCTATAGAGTATCTTCATGATAGCATTGCTCATATGGAAAGCGTTTTGACGCTATTTGACCTTGGTTATGTAGATTTGCATGATCGCTCGAATTCAGAGATTTTAGTTCACCTAATTATGAAAAAAGCTATTTCCATGCTTGGTAACAAACAAAATTACGCAGAACTTCTTAAAATTCAAGAAGAAGTTCAAGAAAGATACTTAGTGAATTTCTCTATGTTTCAAAGTTTGCCTGATTTTTGGGGTCTTGGACAGAACTTCCCTGTAATGCCTCTTGATAGACTTGATGAGCGCCCTACTTTATCTGCGTCTATTTGGGATATCACTTGTGATAGCGATGGAGAGATAAGCTTTGATGCAAATAAAAATCCGCTATTTTTACACGATGTAGATGTAGAAAAAGAGCAGTATTTCTTAGGATTTTTCTTAGTTGGAGCATATCAAGAGGTGCTTGGTATGAAACATAATCTTTTTACCCACCCGACGGAAGCGACTGTATTTTTAAATGATAGCGGTAGTTATGAGATTAAAAATATACTTGAATCTCAGTCTATCATGGATATTTTGGAAGATTTGGATTATGATATACATGCTATTAGAGATATTCTAAATGAAAGAATAGAAAACTCTACGCTAGTTGATGAAAAACAGAAAAAACATATTTTAGGGGAATTATATCTGTTTTTAAATGACAATGGCTACTTAAAAACTATAGGATAAAATATGAGCTTTTGGAATATTATAAAAGAAGATTTAAATCAGCCAAAGGTGCAAGATCCAGCTTATAGATGTTGTGTAGAGCTTATATTTAACTATCCTGGTGTTTGGGCTATAGTAAATTATCGTTTTACTCATTTTTTATGGGAAAAAAATTGGCATAAATTAGCTAGAATTTTAGCCGGTATAAGTAATTTTCTCACAAGGGTAGATCTTCATCCGGCCGCAAAAATAGGTAGAAGAGTTTTCATAGATCACGCAACTGGAGTAGTAATAGGTGAAACTGCGATTATAGGAGATGATTGTTTGATATATCAAGGAGTTACTCTTGGTGGAGTAAGTCTTGAAAAAGGAAAGCGCCACCCTACTTTAGAAGATGGAGTAGTTGTAGGGGCTGGAGCTAAAATACTTGGAAATATAACTATAGGAAAAGGCTCTAAGATAGGAGCAAATTCAGTTGTAGTAAAAGATGTAGGTGCTAATTGTACTGCCGTAGGAGTTCCTGCTAGAGCAGTTGGCGGATGTGCTCAACCTTTTGAGCACAATAAGCTTCCAGATATAACAAAAGAGATGTTGGGATACCTTATAAAAAAATTAGAAATACTTGAAAAAGAAGTTGCAAAAAGTAGCGATAATATCATAAAACCAGATATCGAATTAGATGAATTATATAAACAATACATAAAATCAATCAAGGAGTGAAAAAGATGTTATCTAAGAAGATTGGAGTACTTTCAGAGAGCCTAACCATAGCTATTAGCTCAAAAGCAAAAGAGATGAAGGCAAACGGGCAAGATGTCATAAGTTTTAGCGCAGGCGAACCTGACTTTGATACCCCAAATGTTATAAAAGAAGCCGTAAAAAGAGCATTAGACTCTGGTTGTGGAAAATATACTCCGGTGCCAGGACGCCCTGAAGTATTAAAAGCTATAGCTACAAAGCTAAAAAGAGACAACAACTTAGAGTACAAAACAAATCAAATTGTTACAAACGTAGGAGCAAAACACTCTTTGTTCAATATCTTTCAGTGCATTATAGATGATGGAGATGAAGTTATAATGGCTTCTCCATACTGGGTAAGCTATCCTGAGATAGTTAAATTTAGCGGCGGAAAACCAGTTATAATAGAAACTGATGAAAGCAGTAAATTTAAACTCACAAGCGAAGCTTTAAAAAAAGCTATCACTCCAAAAACAAAAGCTATCGTACTAAACAGTCCTAGCAATCCATGCGGCGGCGTTTATACAAAAGCTGAGCTTCAAGCTATAGCTAAAGTTTTAGAAGGTACAGATATCATTGTTTTAAGCGATGAAATTTATGAAAAGCTTACATTTAACGGTGAGTTCGTAGCCACAGCTAGCATAAGTCCCGATATGTTTAAACGTACTATAACTATAAACGGTCTTAGCAAGTGCGGAGCGATGCCGGGCTGGAGATTTGGATATATGGCTAGCGTTATAGATGATCTTGTTGCAGCAGTTAAAAAATTACAAAGCCAAAGCACTAGTAATATCTCTAGTCTCGTTCAAGACGGAGCCATACCTGCTTTGCTTGGTGAAGCAGATAAAGATATAGAGTTTATGCGATCTAAATTTATAGAAAGACGCGACTACGCAGTAGCTGCATTAAACGCTATAAAAGGACTTAACGTCGTAAAACCAGACGGTGCATTTTATCTATTCGTAAGTTGTAAAGATATCGAGTCTGACTCTGTGAAATTTTGTAAAGATATGCTAGAAAACGCACTTGTAGCCACTGTTCCTGGCGTGGGATTCGGTATGGATGGATACTTTAGATTAAGTTTTGCTTGCGATATGGATAGCATAAAAAAAGGGATCGACAGAATAGCTAAATTTGTAGAAAGCTATAAAAAATAGTGTCGAAAATCAGCGTGATAATCCCTTGCTTTAATGCAAGGGATTATATAAATGAGTGCTTAGAATCACTACTAAATCAAAGTTTAAAAGAGATAGAAATAATAGCGATCAATGATGGAAGCAGTGATGATACTATAAAGATTTTAAATGAATTTGCCAATACCGATAACCGTTTTATTATCATAGATCAAAAAAATAATGGCGCAAGCGCAGCTAGAAATGTAGGAATAGAAGCTAGTAGTGGTGAGTTTGTAATGTTTTTAGATAGCGATGATTTTCTAAGCTCAAATGGAATTTTAAATAAGCTTTATAATATCGCTTTAAATTTAGATGCAGATATCGTATTTGGTGATTTTAATTACTATAAAAACGGTGAAATAAAATATCAAAAAAACTATATTTGTAATGAAGGAATAGTAGATAAAGAGCGATTTTTGTTTGATTATTTCACTTTAAATCCATCTAAAAGTACTTTTCCTACGGTATGTGCAAAGATAATCAAAACCGAAATTTTAAAGAATAACAATTTAAAATTCCTAAAAGACGTTTTTATAGCCGAAGATGCGAATTTAAATGCTAAAATTATATGGCTAGCAAACAAAATCGCAAAATTAAACGATCCGATTTATAACTACAGAATCGGAGATAATAATAGTTCAAAAAAATTTAAACTTAAACATTTTACCGATGTTAGAGCCGTAGAAATGGATTTAAGAAATTTCTTTTCTAAATTTAACCTTTTAAAAACTCAAAAAGCTTATCTGGAATGTTATTTTCTCATTTTAAGATATAACGCGGCGCTAACTATGAAACCATATAGTTTTGATGATTATGAAAAAGCCATTAAATTTGCTTGTGCGGATATAAAAAACAGTTTTAAAAGCGATGGATTTACACTGCTTAACAAGAGATTAAAAATACTATTTTATCTATATAAATTTAGTTGTAACTACAAAATATATGCGAAATTATTAAGTTTTATATTCAAAATCAGACATTAAAACAGTTAAAATCGGCTTAGATATTTTATAAAATGTAGCTATTTTGTTTCCAATTCATGTTAAATTTTAATTATATTAAATTTAAAAGGAAACAAAATGCAAAGGCGAAATGTATTGAAGTTGGGTAGTTTAGCTTGTATGGGTGGATTTTTTGCAAATCCTCTTTTAAGCGCACCTTCAAAAAATCTAATAAATTTCGATTCTGTTCCTATTAGCACGGATGATGATTTTAAAGCCCCCAAAGGTTGCAAAGCAAAAGTTTTGATCAAATGGGGCGATAAAATGTTTAGTAAAGCAAAAAGTTTCGATGAAAATAAAAATATAGATAAAATTTATGCTGAAAATGCAAATTTGGTATTTGGAGACAACGCTGATGGTCAAAAATATTTTTCGGTAAATGACTCAACAGAAGGTATTTTGGTAACAAATAACGAATACGTAAATCCTGAGCTAATGTTCAATCACAACGGCAACCAAATGAGTGCAAATGATATCATATATCAACAAAATAGTCTTGGGATAAGTATTATAGATATAAAAAGAGATAATTCAAATTTATATGAGTTTGTTATAGACGGCAAACATAACCGCAGGATAACAATGAGCACTCCTATGCTCATAACCGGTGTTGTAAAAGGAGATGATAGCGTAAAAACAAATAATGATCCAAAAGGAGAAATCGTGTTCGGTACGCTAAATAACTGCGGATGCGGAAAAACTCCATGGGGAACATATCTTACTTGCGAAGAGAATTTCGATGATTTTTTCGGCTCTAAAGACAGTTTGTTTGAGCCCAACAAAAGCTTCAAAAGATATGGTATAAAAACAAAAGGAGATGTTTATAAATGGCATCTTTTTGATGATAGATTTGACATAAAAATTACTCCGAATGAGCCAAATAGATTTGGCTGGATAGTAGAAATAGATCCGTTTGATCCAAACTCAATGCCTAAAACGAACAGCCCTTGGTAGATTTAAACATGAAAACTGTGAGATAGTAGTCGATAAAACGGGTAACGTAGTGGCTTATAGCGGAGACGACGAAAATAATGAATTTGTTTATAAATTTATAGCAAGAGATAAATTTAATTATCAAAATATGAAAGCAAATAGAGATATTTTAGAATTCGGCACGCTTTACGTGGCTAAATTTGAAGGAGAATTTGGAGATTTTAAAGGCAAATTAAAATGGATAGAGCTAAGTATGGGGAAGAACGGGCTTACCAAAGAAAATGGTTTCATATTGCAAGCTGATATACTTATAAGAGCTAGAGAAGCAGCGAGTTTTGTAGGTGCTACTACTATGGATAGGTGTGAGTGGATAAGCAAAGATCCAAATTCAGAATTTTTGTATGCTACTTTCACAAATAATAAAATAAGACAAACACCAGACGCGGCAAATCCACGCGCTTATAATAAATGCGGTCAAATTTTAAAATGGAAACCAACTGGTCAAAATCATGCTAGCAACGAGTTTATCTGGGAAATATTTGTTCTAGCAGGAAACCCAAAAGTTAAAAATAATTTATATAAAGGTAGTAATAATATAAATATAAATAATATGTTTAACTCTCCGGACGGACTTAGTTTTGATAGAGACGGAGGACTTTGGATAGCAGGATGGCGACTATTCAAACAGTGCAGATTATGAAGATATGGGAAACAACCAACTTTTATGCGCAGATCCGTATACTCAAGAGATCAAGAGATTTGCAACAGGGCCGATAGCTTGTGAGATTACAGGAATTACTTTTAGCGATGATTATAAAACCATGTTTGTAAGCGTACAGCATCCAGGAGAAGGACTAAAAGGTTCACATTTTCCAAAGAGAGAAGATAAAACACCAAAATCATCTGTAATAATAATAGTAAAAGAAGATGGCGGAATTATCGGTTCATAAATAAATTTATCACTATAAAATTGTGTGTTGGACAAGCCAGCACACAGCAAAACGAGTTGTGATTTAAAACTCGTTTTTCACACTATCGACCCATTTATCAGCTCTTGCTTTCCAATTTGGATCATTTTTAAAGTCTATTGAAGCTCCGATGAATTTACCGTTTATAAATGATAACGAATGGCTAAATTTATATCCGTCAACTTGACTAGAGCCAACTAGTTTGGCTCCGCGGATAAGCGGTAAAAACTCTACTAAACCGTCTAAAAACGTAGATCCGTGCTTAACTTGACCGCCTACTCCGACTAAAGCTATGGTTTTTCCATTAAAATCAGCTTCGGCAACTAGTCCGAGTTTAGCTTTAAAATCTTTTTGAAGCTCACCATGACCATGAGTAGAAGCTGCAAATATAAATTTATCAAATTTAGTGAAAAAATCGGCCGTTAAATCAGTAGCATTAATAATTTCACTATCAAATTTACTAGCTATATACTCAGCAACTTCTTTTGTATCGCCTTGATTTGAGCCATAAATTACGCCTATCTTTGACATCTACTATCCTTAAAATAAAATTATTTTATGATTATATCTAATTAAGATAAAAAATGTGCTTAAAAAATTATATCTTTTAGTTAAATTTATTTAACATAAATAAATACGATATATATTTCAATCTCAATAAGTGTTTCCATATGAAACACTTATAATATAGATATTAAAATAATAAAACCATAAAAATATATTTTTAAATTTATTTTTATTATTTCAGATAAATTTAAAATTATACTATGTGTATTTTTGAAAAAATATACAATATATAACAACATATCGATAAATATATGCACAATTATTTTATGTTAAAGCTTATATTTTTTATATAATAAAATTATTTTTTACCGAATTTATGCTAAAAAACTTAAATAATAAATCTTATTTTATCAAACTTATTATATTTATTTATATGTTATAATCCTTGAAAATCAAAAAATAAGGAATTAATTATGAAAAAATCTGTGAAACTTGCTTTTAGCGCTGTCGTTATACTTAGTTTAGCAAATTCTCTACAAGCATTTGAACCTAAAAAACCTACTTGTTTAGCACCGGCAAAACCGGGAGAAGGATTTGATCTCACCTGCAAAATCGCAGCCAACTCTTTTGCTGCAACACATCTGCTAAACAAACCTATGATAGTAAATTTTATACCCGGAGGAGTCGGAGCCGTAGCGTATAATCACGTAATAGGTCAAAAACCAAACGACGGAGATGTTATAGTAGCATTTAATTCTGGTTCTGCTTTAAATATAGCTCAGGGAAAATTCGGAAAATATAATGAAAATGCCGTAAAATGGCTTGCTGATATTGGAGCTGATTATGGAGCTATAGTCGTAAAATCAGATTCAAAATGGCAAAATTTCAAAGATATGTTAGAAGATCTAAAAAAAGATCCGAAAGGCTTTGCTATAGGATCAGGAGGCTCAGTAGGAAGTCAAGACTGGTTGTCTATACTTATAGCCAAAACCGCCGGTATAAATCCGCAAGATATGAAATACGTAGCATTTGAAGGTAGAGAAGAGAGTTTGACTGCTCTTTTAGGAGGACGTATTCAAATTTATTCAGGAGGTATATCTGAGCTTTCGGGGCAGTTAGATTCTGGAAAATACAGAGTTTTAGCTGTTCTATCAGATCAGAGACTTGATGGTAAATTTAAAGATATCCAAACAGCAAAAGAACAAGGATATGACGTAGTTTGGAGTACTTGGAGAGGATATTATATGGGACCAAAAGTTAGTAATGCACAGTACAATTTTTGGGTAGAAAAATTAAAAGAACTATCGCAAACCGATGAATTTAAAAAAGAACGCGACCTTGGAGGTTTGCAGCCTTTTACTATGATAGGTTCGGAGTTTGACCATTTTGTCAAAAGCGAAGTCGCTAAATTTAGAAATATGGCGCGCGAGGCTGGGCTTGCAAAATGACAGAAAGATTATTTGGAGTATTTTTATTTTGTACAGGAATATTTGTCATTTATGGTGCGATGAGCTTCAATGTAGCATTTTCATATGATCCTCTTGGTCCTAAAACTTTTCCTATGCTGCTTGGAATCTTGCTTAGTATATTGTCCGTTTTTATAATTATCGGACCAAATAAAGCGGAATTTGCAAATTTATCTATAAATTTAAAACTCATATATCTGGTTACGCTTATAGTTTTATATCAATTAAGCTTTGATTTTTTAGGATTTTTATTTGCAACTTTTATACTAGTTAGTTTGATATCTAAAATATTTAAAGCTAAGAATATAGAGGCGGCGATATGCGGAATTTTGATCAGCATTACCGTTTATTTGGTATTTAAAGAAGTTTTGGATATTCCGCTACCTACCGGCGTAATTTTTGAAAATATTTTAGGAGAATAGATAAAAATTTATCTCTTTTAGGAGACGTATTTAGCGTAGCTTTTCAGACTTTAAATTTATTTTTAGTATTTCTTGGAGCTATGCTAGAAACTCTTTTTGGGTCTCTTCCCAGGCTAGTTCCTATCAACGGAGTCGCTATACTGCTACCTATAACATATATTTTTAGGTCTTCTGGTCGAATCATCTCTTATTATGCTATGTGGGTTATACTATGGAGCTGAGTTCGGCGGTAGGATTTTAAGCATACCTTTAAACGTACTGGGGGACGCCGGAGCGGTATTTACGACTCTTGACGGGTATCGTATGGCAAAAAATGGTTTTGCGGATCCAGCTTTAGCTATATCTGGAATCGCATCTTTTATAAGTGGTAGCATAGCAGTGATAGGGCTTACTTTTTTTACCTCTATACTTTCTAGTATAGCTATACGTATAAAAAGCTTAACCGGAGTTATCATAGGGATTCTTATAGCTGTAGTCGGTGTAGATTCTACTACTGGAATATTAAGATTTACATTTAATGAGCCTGAGCTATGATACCTATATACTTCGGGTACCGTACTGGGTATTAGTTTATTAGCTCTTACTGGCGTATACTCTGCAAATGCCAGCTCATTTGCTCTTTTATTATCTATGATACTAGGTGTTTTTGGATATTTCTTAAGAGAACTTAACTTTTATATGGCGACTACTATACTTGGATATGTATTATGCGGTATTATGGAAGATAGCTTAAGAAGAGCTTTTGCTATAAGCGGTGGAAAAATAGATATATTTTTTAAAGGAGAGATAAACTTGGCTTTATGGCTGCTGGTCGCTATAGTTATATTTACCCCATTTACAGCTAAAATAATTTCTAAAAAATATAAGTTAAAAAGGTAAATAAATGTAGATCCAAAGCCCAGAAAAAGAGCTTTGGATTTTTAAATTTATTATTTATAAATTTAAAATATATTAAAGACACTTTGAAGCGTAAGCCATACCGAGATCATACGCTTTATTATTTGCTTCTTTAACTTTATCGGGAACCGTGCTTAACATCTCTTTACGTACGATTTCTGCATCCATAACGCCTGTAAATTTTACAGCAACACCTAAAGCAACGACGCTTTGAGTGATAACATTTCCGACTTCATCTTTAGCGATAGAAATAATAGGAATTTCATATATTTTCCAGCGTTTTTTATCTTCTTCACTAGGCTTTACTAAATTCGGTTCTACTACGATTATACCGCCCTCTTTCACACCACTTTTAAAAGTATCGTAACTATTTTGCGCAGTAGCTAGCATAAACTGTATTTCGCCTTCATTTGCATAAGGATATCTTATCTCCTCATCACTAAGAATGATATCAACTTTTGTTGGACCGCCACGCACTTGTGAAGTATAGGTAGAAGCTTTTACTCCATATCCGCCCGCTTCTATTTTCGCCGCTGAGAGAATCTCTCCAGCTAGTATAACACCTTGTCCGCCTACTCCGACAAATCTTAACTCTGCTGAACTCATTTTATCTCCTCAAAGTTGATTTTTGTTTTGTTTTGAGCAGCTTCTATAACTTTTTCATAAGCTTTGCAGTACTCTATATGACTATCGTCTTTATGAAGCACGCCGGTTGGAAATTTGCCTAGTTTTTCTTCATCGCTTAGTGCGTCAAACTTAGTTTTAGAAACAGTTCTACCGTCTATCCAGTTTATAGTCTGAGTAGCTTCGCCCATCTTATTTTTTCTACCCAAATTTATATGGCAGTTTGAGAAAATATCAAAGAAGCTATAACCTTCATGTTTAAATCCTTCAACTAAAAGTTTTTCAATTCTTGATGGATTTATAACAGTTTCACGACCAACAAACGTAGCTCCGGCCGCGGTTGCAAGCTTTGCAGCGTCAAAATTCGGATCTATATTTCCCCATTGAGCAGTAACAGTCCAAAATCCTTGTGGAGTTGTAGGACTTGTTTGAGAGTTTGTAAGACCGTAGATAAAGTTATTTATTAATATATGGTTTATATCTATATTTCTTCTACATCCATGAATTGTATGGTTGCCACCTATCGCAAGTCCATCGCCATCACCGGTTACAACGATTACATGCTTTTCTGGATTTGCTAGTTTTATACCTGTCGCATAAGCGATGGCGCGACCGTGAGTAGTATGAACCGTGTTGCAATTTACATAGCTTGAAAATCTACCGGAGCAACCTATACCGCTTACTACGCATACATCATCCATATTCCAACCCATAGTGTCTATAGCCCTTATAACGCTTTTTAAAATTACACCGTCTCCACAACCCCAGCACCAAAGTGTTGGCATTTTATTTGTTCTTAAATAATTATCATAGTTAAAAGCCATTTTAAAACTCCTTAACTTTATTTATAATTTCAGTTGGACTTATCGGACGTCCGTTTGCTTTAAGGAGAGTTTTAAAATCATCTCTTAAGCTGCATCTTTGTATTTCACCTAAATATTGACCCATGTTCAATTCTGCCACTAAAATCTTTTTAAATTTAGAACAAACTTCTTTTAGCTTCGCTTCCGGGCTTGGCCATATAGTTATAGGTCTGAATATTCCGACTTTTACACCATCTTCTCTTAATTTATCGACAGCTTCCTTAGCAGCAAGACTTACGCTTCCATAACAAATAACACATATTTCTGCATCATCTAGCTTATATTCTTCATAATTTAATACTTCATCTAAGTGAGCATGTATCTTATTAAATAATCTTTTTATATTATAATCGACCATTTTTCCATCTTCGGTAGGAAATCCAGTAGGTCCGTGATGAAGTCCGGTTATGTGATATCTATATCCTTTAAAAAATGAATTTAAAGTAGCAGGTTCATCAGCCGCAGCTTCATAAGGATTATAATCTTTTGGATCACCTTTAAACTCGCGTCTAGGTTCTATTTTTAAATCTGCTATATCTGGAACATTAGCTTTACCTTGCATATGACCTATAGTTTCATCAAGTAGCAAGAAAACAGGAGTGCTAAAACGATTAGCAAGATTAAAGGCTCTTACGGTTTCTGTATAAATTTCGCTTAAACTTCCAGGAGCTACTGCAATAGAGCAATAATCGCCATGGCTAGGAGTTTTGGCTTGTAAAATATCTCCTTGAGCAACGCGAGTCGGAAGTCCGGTCGATGGCCCGCCACGCATAACATTTGCTATAACAAGCGGAACTTCAGCTATAAAGCCAAGACCAATTTGCTCGGATTTTAAAGAAATTCCAGGACCTGAGCTAGCAGTCATTGCTTTAGCACCACTCATACTAGCACCAAGAGCTACGGAAACTCCGGCTATCTCATCTTCCATTTGTATAAATTTACCGCCTTTTTTAGGTAGTAAAACACTAAGTTCATGTGCAATTTCACTTGATGGAGTTATCGGATATCCGCCAAAAAAATTACAGCCACATTCCACAGCAGCACGCGCCGCAAGTGAATTTCCTGTCGTGATTAATTCTCTCATTTTTGCTATCCTTATTTAAGTTTCCTAAAGTGATTTGCTTTAACAGCAACTGCTCTTTCTTTAGCTTCTGGGCTAATTTTTGCAAATTTAAAACCCTTTTCAGCCACATAGATAGCAAAGTCTGGACAATGGAGCTCACAATCTCTACATCCTATACAGGATTCTGGATGAACTACTTCTATCATCATTCCTTGTACTGCATGAATATCTTCTTTCATGCCCAAAACTCCTGCCGGGCAGTAACTAACACAAATGTCGCAGGCTTTACACCTGCTTTCATCTACCCAAACAGCTATACCGACTGGTTGTTCTATCATCATATTCTCCTATTAGCCTATTAATTCTTTTATTTTTTTACCTATGTGTGCTGGGCTAGCTACTACATGAGCTCCCGCGGCACTTAAGGCTTTCATTTTTCCGGCTGCCGTTGAATCTTCTCCGCTTATAATAGCGCCTGCATGCCCCATTCTTTTGCCTTTTGGAGCGCTTTGACCTGCTATAAAAGCTACAACCGGTTTTTTCATATTTTTTATAATGTTGCAAGCTTCTATTTCTAAACTTCCACCGATTTCGCCTATCATAACAATAGCTTTTGTATCAGGGTCATTCTCAAACATAGGTAAAAGCTCACTATAAGTTAATCCTATAACGCTATCTCCGCCGATACCAACAGCAGTAGATATACCATAACCTTCACTTAAAATTTGGTTTGCTCCTTCATAAGTAAGTGTTCCAGACTTTGATATAAGCCCTATATTTACACCTGCTCGCTTAAAAACCATAGCGGGCATTATACCTAATTTTGCTTGATCAGCGCTTATAATTCCGGGGCAGTTTGGACCTATTAATTTCATACCTTTTTTATTTGCATAATTCTTAGCTTCTAGCATATCTCTAACTGGAGTATGCTCGGTTATAACTACTGCTAACTCTATACCAGCATCGGCGGCTTCTATTATACTAGCTGCAACAAACTTAGCAGGGACAAATATCAAACTAACTGTTGCATTAGTTGATTTTACAGCCTCTACAACAGTATCGAATACAGGTTTTCCAAGATGTATCATACCGCCTTTAAATGGAGTAACGCCACCAACTATATTTGTGCCGTAAGCCAAACACTGCTCAGCATGAAAAGTAGCCTCTTTTCCTGTAAATCCTTGAACTATAACTTTTGTATTTTTATCTACCAATATACTCATACTATCCCCTTACTTGTTTGCTAATTCAACAGACATCTTAGCACCACTTTCTATATCAGGTGCAGAGATGATATTTGTTATATTTGCTTGTTTTAATATCTCCGCAGCTTCTTTTGCATTTGTTCCATCTAGTCTTACTATGACAGGTACTTCTACTTTGGTTAATTTTGTAGCCTCTAAAATACCATTTGCAATGCGGTCGCATCTTACTATTCCACCAAATATATTTACAAATATAGATTTTACATTTTTATCTCTCAAGATAATTTCAAAAGCTTTTGCTACGGTTTGCGGATTAGCACCGCCACCCACGTCAAGGAAATTAGCTGGTTTTCCGCCTACGCCGTTGATAGTGTCCATAGTACCCATAGCTAGTCCGGCACCATTTACCATGCAGCCGATATTTCCATCTAGCTTTACATAGCTTAGACCATAGGTTTTTGCCTCAAGTTCACTAGGCTCTTCTTCATCGATATCACGCATATTTGCTATTTTTTCTTGTCTAAATAGAGCTGAATCATCAAAGCCCATTTTTGCGTCAAGAGGTATTAAATCATTTTCTTTTGTTAAAACTAGAGGATTAATCTCTACTAAATTTGAATCAGTTTGCCAGTAAAGTCTATATAATTTAGATAAAAGCACATGAAGCTTAACACTCAAATCTTTATCTAAATTTAAAAAATCAGCAATAGCTAAAGAGTGGAAGTCTCTAAGCCCTATTTGAGGATCTATTCTTATAGTGATTATTTTATCATGATCTACTTCTTCTATATTCATACCGCCATCAGCTGATGCTATCACAGCTATACACTCGTTTATACGATCAAAGGTTAGACTTAGATAATACTCTTTGTCTATATTTGTTCCTTTTTCTATATATAGTTTTTTAACAAGTTTTCCCTCTGGTCCGGTCTGTTTAGTAACTAAAGTCATTCCTAAAATTTTACTCGCATACTCTTTTACTTCATCTAAGCTTTTTGTGATTTTTACACCACCACCTAGACCGCGACCTCCAGCGTGTATCTGAGCCTTCACAGCCCAAACAGAACCGCCGAGTTTTTTAGCCGCATTTAGTGCATCGTCTACACTAACTACCATAATGCCATCAGCGACGTTTATGCCAAAATCTCTTAAAAGCTCTTTGGCTTGAAACTCATGGATATTCATAGAACTCCTTTAACTTTAAATTTGTGTAAATTTAACTTAAAAAAGTTGATAAAAAAGACCTACTAAATAACTAAATTTACATTTTTATTTAATATTAATTTTTATTGTCACTGAAATAAATTTTATTTATGACCAATATAAATTCAGATATACTTTTATCCATAATTTTACTCTCTTCATTAGTTAAATTTAGATCAAAAATTTTTTGTACGCCGTTTTTGTTTAATTTAACCAGTCTTCCAGTCGGTATCAAATTTTCATCCAAAACCGAGCAACTAAGAGTTTCATCGTTGTAGTTTTGAATACATTCGCACATCTTAACAACTCCAGCCGCAGGTGCGTAGAATGCTGAAGTTCCCATTAGTTTAACTATATTTGAACCGCCGTTTTTTGTATTGAGTTTAATATCTTCAAAATATTTTTTAAACTCATCTTTGCATATTGATTGATTTTTAAATTTTATACTAGATTCAAGGCATATCATACTATTATTATGCATTCCAACACACTTACCAAAGCATTGTGCAACGTTTAAACCGAGTTTTTGCGACATATAATATCTAAAACGTGCACTATCTAACTCACCTGCCATTCCAATTACTTTATGGCGAGCAAATCCGCTTTCTTTAAAAGCAACATAAACCATGATATCAAGGGGATTAGTGACTACTATTATAATGGATTTAGGTGCAAATTTAGATACCATTTTTGAGCTATGAGATACTATTTTTGCGTTCATCATAGCTAAATCATCTCTGCTTTGTCCATCTTTTCTAGCAAATCCGGCTGTGATAACAACAATATCAAAATCTTTTAAAAGTTCATAATTATCACCACCAAAAATATCTATGTCTAAATTTAAAACAGCTGCCATCTGAGCCAAATCCATAGCTTTTGCAATTGCTAAATTTTTATTTATATCTATAAGTGTTACTTTTTTACACACTTTACGAGATATGAGCAAGCTTGCGCAGCTTGCTCCTACATTTCCAGCACCTATAATTGCTATTTTCAACTCATTTTCCAATTGCATTATTAAAATTTTTACTTGGGCGCATAATATCTGAAGCTAATTTATCATCAAATTTATAATAACCGCCAACATCTACTTTATGACCTTGAGAACCGTTTAATTCGTTTATTATCACATTTTTATTTTCATTTAACGCGTTTGCTATGTTAATAAACTTATCTTTTAGTTCACTTTTTGATAACTCGTCCGCCCAATATAATGAAAGATAAAAGTGACTTCCTCGATTATCGTTTTCACCTACATTTTTGCGAGGAGAATTATCATTTTTAAGATAACTTACGATAGCTTTATCAAGAGTATCGGCTAGAATTTTTGCCTCTTTTTTACCGCTTATGTTTGAAAGATGCTCTAGGCTTGCTCCAAGAGCCAAAAATTCACCCAAACTATCCCATCTAAGATGATTTTCTTCTATAAGTTGTCCGGCAATTTTTGGCGCACTTCCGCCGGCGCCGGTTTCAAAGAGTCCACCTCCGTTTAGTAAAGGCACGATAGATAACATTTTCGCACTAGTTCCTAGCTCAAGTATAGGGAAAAGATCGGTCAAATAATCTCTTAGTACATTTCCTGTCACGCTTATGGCATCTTTTCCGCTTCTAATTATAGATATACTTCTTTTTATAGCTTTTGTCGGCTCGGCTATACTTATATCTAAATTTGAAATATCATATTTTTTTAGCTCATCTGTTACGATTTGTATCATATTTGCATCGTGGGCACGGTTTTTATCTAACCAAAATATCGCCGGAGCATTGGTAGCTTTAGCTCTGCTTACGGCTAGCTTTATCCAGTCTTTTATAGCTTCGTCTTTAGCTTGCATAGCTCTAAATATATCACCATTTTCTACTTCAAATTCCATTTTTTCACCAGAATCCGAGCTAAGTATAAATTTGCCGCTCTCAGAAGCTATAAATGTTTTGTCGTGACTACCATACTCTTCTGCTTTTTTTGCCATAAGACCTACGTTTGAAACACTTCCTATAATTGCCGGATTTAATGCTCCGTTTACTTTTAAATCATCGATAGTTGCTTCATATATAGTAGCGTAAGTTCTATCTGGAATGACTGCTAAAGTATCTCTTGTTTTTCCCTCTTTATCCCACATTTTACCGCTATTTCTTATCATAGCAGGCATTGAAGCATCTATGATTACATCGCTTGGCACATGCAAATTTGTAATACCTTTATCACTATCTACCATAGCTAAATCTGGATTTTTTTGGATTATCTCTTGAAATTTAGAAAGTATTTTATCTTTTATAGGAAGATTTTCTATTTTACTAAATAAATCCTTTAAACCGTTATTTGCTATGATTCCGGCACTCTTGAGTTCACTTTCAAATTCACTGAAAATTTCTTCAAAAAATACCTTAACAAAATGACCAAAAATAACCGGATCGCTTACTTTCATCATAGTAGCTTTTAAGTGTACAGAGTATAAAAGTGAGCTATCTTTAGCATCTTGCATCGTACTATTTATGAACTCGTCAAGCTTTTTAACGCTCATAAATGTAGCGCTTATGATATCACCTTTACCTGCTTTTATATCGCTTTTTAATAGTTTTGTTTCTCCAAACTTATTTTGAAATTCTATTTTAAATTCACAACTATTTTTAGCTATTATAGACTTTTCATTGCCGTAAAAATCGCCGTCTTGCATATAAGCAACGCGAGTTTTTATACTAGAATCCCAAGCTCCGTTTTTATGAGGAAACTCTTTTGCGTATGCTTTTACAGCTCCGGCACACCTTCTATCTGAATTTCCCTCTCTAAGAACCGGATTTACGGCACTTCCTAAAACTCTTGCATATCTTGCTTTTATGCTCTCTTCTTTATCGTTTGTAGGATTTTCTATGTAATTTGGCACGGCATAACCTTTACTTTGAAGCTCAGCTATAGCAGCATTTAGTTGTGGAAGAGAGGCCGATATATTTGGAAGTTTTATAATGTTTGCAGATTTCTCTTTTGTCATTTCTCCAAGAATCTCAAGATAATTCGGTACTTTTTGATCATCGTTTAAATATTCGCTGAAATTTGCCAAAATCCTTCCCGATAAAGATATATCAACTGTTTGTATATCGATATTTGCTCTATTTAAAAACTCTTTAATCACTGGAAAAAGTGAAAACGTAGCAAGCGCGGGGGCTTCATCTGTGTAAGTGTAGATTATATCAGCCATTTTTATCCTTTATAATATAAATTTTTACAATTTTATCAAATATTTGGTTAATTTTTCTATCTTTTGGCTCATTTATTTTTTGAATTTATAAAAAATTAAGAAATTCGATATAATCATAACCAAATTTAAATTTAAGTATAAACTAGCATATAATTTTAAATAAAAATAAGCTAATATTTTTAAATTTTAAGTAAGATTTTGGAGTTCTAAGCTAAATACTCCTTTTAAAGTTCTATAAGTAAGCCAAAATATAGCTATAGTAAATGTAATCAAAAATACAACGCTTAAAATATCCAAATACAGCTCATTCAACTCAATTGCCATCTTGATAGTCGAGACTAAAAGTGCCGCCAATGGAAAACTCACTGCCCACCAAGTAACTCTAAAAGGACAACATTTTGTAGCATTTCTAAGTTTAGGAAGCATGGCAAAAAATAGAAACAATCCTATAAAATACAACCCTTTAGCAAATATATCTACATTTTTTACAACCTCTATATATGCAGAAAATCCAACGCTAAATGGAGCTAAAATTATCATTAGAGTAGGTATTAATTTATCTGGCATAGGCTCAGAAAACAGAAGTTTTGTTTTGATAATAACAAAGATAGGTATAGCAAAAAATAGACCTACGCCAAGAGCCGCTATAGAGACGTCATCTAAATAATTAAAATTAAATAAATTTTTTGCAAGAGGAATATCTAGCGTACCTACTACAGGTATCACCCATGCAGGAGTAACGTGCGATATATCTTGCGATTTACTAAGCCAAAAACTTACCATATATATGGCAAAACTTAGCATCAAAACAACTCCTGCTATCCATAATATAAAAGCAATTTTTGGAAAATATTCAAATATAACTATAGGAAGCAGTAAAATAGATATAATAAAAGTTCCAAAAAAGCTCTTTGTCATAGGATTTATAAACTCATCTTTAAAACTTTGAGTCTTATATATCATCTTTATAGCGTAACATATACTTAAAATAATAAAATCCAAAACGGCTAACAAAGCTAAAATATCAGCCATAAATCCATTAAATCCAAAATGAAAAGCGGCTAATTTCCAGCCTATACTAAGTCCGCAAAGCCCCATAACAGAACCAAATAAGCTAACAGGAAGATACGAAAAATAAGATTTATCCATAAAAATCCCTTCAAATTTAAAACTATATAAAATTATATTTTTAAAATTTAAAAATATAAAAACACGGCATTTAGCGGGTGAGTAGAAATATTTTCTAAATTTAAAATTCAATTTTACCTATAAATTTAAAACAGATAGCAAAATAAAAATTAACGCAAAATCCTCATAACTTCGGTAGCGTTTCGGCAATTTACCGCACCTTTTATTATCTCGTTTCGCCCCCAAAGAACTTGTATATAATCCATTTTAGCATTTTTCGATGCTAAGTAATCTTTGGCACTATCTCCTACAAAAACACATTCACATTTAAAAGAATCTCTGATAAGATTTAGCATTGTAGGATCTGGTTTTTGAGGAATTTCTTTATTTGAACCGACAATCATATCGAAACTATCCAAAATTCCACAATTTTTAAGAATGCTTTCTATGGTAGCATGTGGAGCGTTCGTGGCTACTGCGAGTTTGTAATCCAAATTCTTGCAGCTGCTTACGACTTTCATCGCCTCTTCATAAACGGTTGCATAAAGCATATAATTTTTATCAAATTCCTCTTCAAAAATATGTCTCATATTTCCACTAGCTTGCTCTATCCCGTAAAACTCTTTTATAGGATTTTTAAGCGGATCATTTATAGTTTTTATTATAAACTCAGCATCTAAGGGCGTCATATTTAGCTCTTTTCTGATATAGTTTATAGTGTAATATATAGCCTTTTTGCTATCTATGAGCGTCGCATCCATGTCAAAAATTACACATTTATTACTCATCGTAGTTTCCTTTTTTATGTTTTTCTTTTTTGTAGTTTCTGGAGTTTTTTAGCTTATCTAAATTGTTTGCGGCTTTTAAAAGCTCTGTTTTATCATGTGAGTTTAGAGCAAAATTCACAAATTCACAAAGTGACTTCGTATATGGTTGATCAAGATATGCCGGCTCGATTTTTTCTAAAATTTGAGTGTTTTTCTTTACTAAAATATCAAATTTAGTAGTATCGAAATCTTCTCTTTTGAGATTTCTTATCACTAATTTAGCAAACTTTTCAAGTGCTCTTAAATATCTTACTCTTTTAAATTTATCATCATTCATAATATTTCCAAAAAGCTAAATTTATAAAAATTATATCAAAACAAAACTAAAATTATAGGTACATTCAATATTCTAAAGAAATATTTTGAATTCTAACATACCATAAATTTATCGATTTTTATCTAGGCGCATCATAAAAGCAAATAAAGTTGAGGTCTCATAAAAATAGACTATAAATTTAAACAGATGTATTTTTGCTCCGTATATTCGTCCATACCATATCTGCTTCCCTCGCGCCCAAGCCCGCTAAACTTCACACCGCCAAAAGGAGCTACTTCGTTGCTGATGAGTCCGGTATTTACGCCAACCATTCCGTACTCTAGGCTTTCGGACATATTCCATTGCCTTTTTGGATCATTCGTAAAAATATAGCTAGCAAGCCCAAAGTCAGTATCGTTTGCCACTTCTATCGCCTCTTCGTCGCTCTGAAATTTAAAAACCGGACAAAGCGGTCCAAATGTCTCTTCGCGCGCTACTAGCATATCTTTAGTCGCGCCGCTTAGCAAAGTCGGTTCAAAAAAAGTTCCTCCAAGCGAGCTTCTTTTACCGCCGCTTAAGCATTTAGCTCCTTTTTTTAAAGCGTCGTTTATATGCTCTTCCACTTTTTTAAGAGCATTTTCATCGATAAGCGGTCCTTGATTTACTCCATTTTCTAGCCCGTTTCCTAGTTTTAAGCTTTTTATAGCGATATTTAATTTAGCACAAAACTCGTCGTAAATACCGCTTTGAGCATATATTCTATTTGCGCAAACGCAAGTCTGGCCGCTATTTCTAAATTTACTAGCCATTACTCCATCTACTGCTTTATCCAAATTTGCATCATTAAATACAATAAACGGAGCATTTCCGCCTAGCTCAAGGCTAAGTTTTTTGATAGTTTTCGCGCTTTTTTCATAAATTTTTATACCTACTTCGGTTGACCCAGTGAAGCTTATCTTTCTTATGATTTTTGAGTTTGCAAACGCCGTGCTCATCATATCAGCGTCCCCGCTAACGATAACAAATAGATCTTTTGGGATACCTGCAGTGTAAGCCAAACTTGCCAAAGCGTAAGCACTAAGCGGTGTTTGACTAGCCGGTTTTACTATCATAGAGCACCCTGCTCCAAGTGCCGGAGCTGCTTTTCTAGTTATCATAGCAGAAGGAAAATTCCAAGGAGTTATCGCAGCGCAAACGCCTATGGGCTGTTTTATCACGAGAAGTTTTTCATCTTTTTTAACACTCGTTAAGATATCGCCGTCATTTCTTAAAGCCTGCGCGGCGAACCATTTTATAAAACTAGCCGCGTATGCTATCTCACCGCTGGCTTCGTTAAAACTTTTTCCTTGCTCTAAAGTCATAAGTCTGGCTAAATTTGCCCTATTTTGCATGACTAGTTCATACCATTTCATCAGTATATCGCTGCGAAAACTAGCTAAAGCAGAAGACCAGCTTTTAAAAGCTAAATTTGCGTTTTGGATGATATCTGCTAGGCTTGCTTCATCAGTCTTTTTGACATAAGCTAGGATTTCTTTAGTAGCTGGATTTGTAACTTTTATACTATCATCAATAGCCGTCAAACTAATATTTTCATGATTTAAAAGATACTTGACTTGCTCCATTTTATCTCCTTAAATTTAAAAAGATTCTAACAAAACAAGTCTGATACGCGCATAAATTTAAAAAATTGATTTTTTAAATTTAATTTCCAAATTCACTCATCAAATTTACCTACTTAAATTTACTTGCCAAGATATTTCATCAGATCGGCTTTAGCGTCACCACTTATCAAACCTATATTAAATTTATCCACCAAGAAATTTAATATCTCTTCGTTTATGAACTCCGGCAAAGTCGGTCCGATATGGATATTTTTTACTCCAAGATATAAAAGCGCAAGAAGTATAATGATCGCTTTTTGCTCCATCCACATAAGTGAGATAGTTATCGGTAAATCATTTATAGCTATACTAGTTGCCTCGCTTAGTGCAGTAGCGATTTTAACCGCTCCGTTACTGTCATTGCACTGACCAAGGTCTAAGTAGCGCGGTATTTTCGTACCTTCTATATATCCAAAATCAACGTCGTTAAATCTAAATTTACCGCAGCTCGAAGTCAAGATCACGCAATCTTTTGGTAAAGATAAAGCCAACTCTCTATAATAATTTCTACTATTTCCTGGCGCGTCACACCCTGCGATCACGAAAAATCTTCTTAATTTTACCGCAATTAAGTGCTTCTAAAATCTCTGTCGCCATAGGTAAAACCGCTTTATAGTGATGTCCTGTTACTATGAAATCATCGCTATCAAATCCGCTTATCTCAGGCAGACTTAAAGCTTTTTGTATAAGCGGACTAAAGTCATCGCCGTTTATGTGCGTTACGCCCTTGCTTCCAGCTATATCATAACCGAATAATCTATCTGCATACTCACAGTTTTTGCGAAGCGGCACGATACAATTAGTAGTCATCAAAATAGCGCCTTTAAACTCGTTAAAAAGTTTAGTTTGATCAAACCACGCTTTACCTAAATTTCCTTTTAAATGGCTAAATTTATTTAGCTCAGGATAAGCGTGAGCAGGAAGCATTTCTGAGTGAGTATAGATATTTATGCCTTTACCAGCAGTTTGTTCAAGCAGAGCTTTTAAAGCATGAAGATTATGTCCGCTTACTAAGATAGCTTTGCCGTTTGCTTTATTTTGCGTAACTTTTACCGGAGTCGGCACACCGAATTTAGTAGTATGAGCGCCGCTTAAAGCGTCCATGACTTCTACTCCGGCTTTTCCTACTTCTAAAAGCTGAGCTATATGTTCATCAAAGTTGAAGTTCATATTCGTAAGCGTAAAATACAGCGTTTTAGATATGATATCATCTACTTTTTTCGTATCTGCACCAAGCTCGTTTGCATGGTGGCGATACGCACTCATACCTTTTAAACCAAATATCATCATATCTTGAAGTCTAGCTAACGTGCTATCTTTACCGCAAGTTCCGCTATCTTGACCCTTACTTCCACAACCTCCGAGGGCGCTCATTTGACACTGATGACAAAACATTTCTAATTCTTGCTTGCTCATTTTGTTCCTTCTTAAATTTATAATGGTGCATTTTGAAATTGTAGAAAAATTTAATACTATTTCTGTTGATATTTGTCAATATAAATAATATACCATATAGATATTATAAATAGATACTATATTAGTAAATAAATAATTTAATAGCGATATAATAAGATTCATAATAAAACATATATAATTTATACTTATATGCTTGACATTAGTAAAATTTTTTGATAAAATTAAAATATCAAATAAAATTTAAAAGGATTTTTGTATGCAAAAAGAAACCCTAGCAACACACTTTGGCTATAACTCAAAAGATGGACACGGTACAATGGCTGTGCCGATTTACCAGAGTACGGCATATGATTTTGGTAGTTGTGAAACTGCGGCAAATAGATTTGCTTTAAAAGAGCTTGGCCAAATTTACTCTCGTTTAACAAACCCTACACTAGACGTATTTGAAGCTAGAATAGCAGCTCTAGAAGGCGCAAAAGCAGCTATAAGCACTTCTAGCGGTCAAGCAGCGATATTTTACTCTATAGCTAACCTCGCAGAAGCTGGGGATAATATCATAGTGGCACAAAAAATTTACGGAGGAGCTACAACTCTTTTAACTCATACTATAAAAAGATTTGGTATAAAAGCAAAGATATTTGATTCAGATAATGCCGATGACTTAGAAGCACTTATAGATGATAAAACAAAAGCTATATTTTTTGAAACTCTTTCAAATCCTCAAATCGCTATTTCAAATGTAGATAAAATAGTACAAATAGCAAATCGCCACAATGTGATAACGATAGCCGATAATACGGTTGCGACACCTATTTTATTCAATCCGTTAAAAAAAGGCGTTGACGTAGTAGTCCATAGTGCTAGCAAATACATAAGTGGTCAAGGTTTAAGCGTAGCCGGGGCAATAGCAAGCAGAGACGGATTAAACGATAAGTTAGTAGGCAATCCGAGATATGCTCATTTCAACACTCCAGATGAGAGTTATCATGGACTTGTTTATTCGGATTTAAAAGGAATGTTTGATCTATTTACGTTAAGAATAAGATTAAGTCTATTAAGAGATATAGGAGCTACTCTTTCGGCATTTAACGCATTTCAACTTATACAGGGTTTAGAAACTCTTAGCATAAGGATAAAAGAGCATTCAAAAAATGCGCTTAAAGTAGCTGAGTTTTTAGAAAAGCATCCAAAAGTAAAAAGCGTAAATTATCCAGGTCTTGCTAGCTCGAAGTTAAACTCATACGTAAAAGCAAATTTCACAGACGGTCTTGCTAGTGGATTGCTTAGTTTTGATGTAGGAGATGGCAAAACTGCTGCAAAAATACTAAATAACGTAAAAATATTTAGCGTAGTTGTAAATATAGGCGATAGCAAATCAATAATAACACATCCTGCTAGCACTACTCATCAGCAGCTAAGCAAAAAAGAGCTTGAAGATGCTGGAGTAAGCGAGGGACTTATCAGACTTAGCATAGGTCTTGAAAATGCCGATGATCTGATCAATGATTTAAAAGAGGCGATGCAATGAGCTTACTAAGTACTAAAGGCGTGTATGGGCTAATGTCAATGTTTGAAATATCAAAAGGAGACCAAAAAAATCCGGTCTCTCTTAAAGACATATCTCAAAATATAGGTGTATCAAAAAACTATTTAGAACAAGTTTTAAACACCCTAAGAAATGCCGGTTTTGTAAGTAGTATAAAAGGGCTTAAGGGTGGTTACTTTTTAAATAAAACTTTAGATGAGATAACTTTTTACGATATTTTTTATGCTTTAGAAAATGATTTTGGGCTAACTTCTTTAAATGTAGAACATAGTTCATATAATCTATTTTTTAAAGAGTATAATGAAAAACTCACAGAACTTTTTTCAAAACCGCTAAGCAGCTTTAAAGAGTATCAAAGTCAAGCTAAAAAATATTTGAACTATGTGATTTAAGGAGAAATTAATGAAAATTGCAAACAATGTAACTGAGCTTATTGGCAATACTCCGTTAGTTAGAATAAATAAATTTGGAAATGATGCAACTATTTTAGCAAAATGTGAGTTTTTAAACCCAAGCCATTCAGTAAAAGATAGAATAGCTCTTAATATGATAAGAGTAGGTATGAGCGAAGGAAAGATAAACAAAAATAGCGTTATCATCGAACCTACTAGTGGGAATACAGGTGTTGGTCTAGCTATGGTCTGCGCTCAATTAGGACTTAAAATGATACTAACTATGCCAAGCTCAATGAGTTTAGAGCGTCAAAAACTGCTAAAAGCATTCGGTGCGAATCTTGTATTAACAGATCCTAAATACGGTATGCAAGGAGCTGTTAATGAAGCTATAAAAATAGCCAACGAAACCGAAAATAGCTTCATCCCAAGTCAATTTGACAATCCAGCAAATCCTGCTATGCACAAAAACACAACCGCAATAGAAATACTAAACGATACCAACGGCAAGGTAGATATACTTGTAGCTGGATTTGGCACAGGCGGCACGGTAAGCGGTATAGCAGAGGTATTAAGAGCAAAAAATCCTAACGTAAAGATTATAGCAGTAGAACCTGAGAAATCACCTCTTTTAAGCAAAGGAGAAGCAGGACCTCACGCCATACAAGGTATAGGTGCAAACTTTATCCCAAAAAATTTGAACAGAGACGTTATCGATGAGTTTTTTACCGTATCGAATGAAGATGCTATAGCTACGGCAAAAGCATTAGCTCAAAATGAAGGTCTTTTAGTCGGAGTTTCTAGCGGTGCAAATGTATATGCTGCAAAAGAAGTGGCAAAAAGAGCTGAAAACCACGGTAGAACGATAGTAACCATACTTTGCGATACTGGAGAGAGATATCTATCAACTACATTGTATGATTAATTTTCTACTATCACGGCTGCGATGGCAAATCCGCCATCGTGCGTGATACTTAAACTTGTATTTTTTATATTAAACTTTTTTACTATATTTTCGTTAAACTTTAGCTTCGGTGCGCCTTTTTTATCTTTATAAATTTCAATATCTAAAAAGCTAAGTTCAGCACCAATTCCGCAACCCAAAGCTTTGCTAGCAGCCTCTTTAGCTGCCCAAATACCTGCTAAGCTTGCATCGTTTTTGACTAAAGCAACTTCACTAGATAGCAAAAACTTATATATAAATTTACTTTTAAATTTAGATTTAGCAGATGTTACTCTGTCTATTTTGACTATATCTATACCTATCATTGTACGATAAAATCAGTAAAATATACATTTTTTATATATCCGTCTCTTAGTATCTCATTTATCTT
The DNA here is from genome assembly GCF_032840035.1 of Campylobacter sp. TJR-1. Lineage (NCBI taxonomy): Bacteria > Pseudomonadati > Campylobacterota > Epsilonproteobacteria > Campylobacterales > Campylobacteraceae > Campylobacter > Campylobacter sp. TJR-1. Next base: position 253,675 of record NZ_JAWIZX010000003.1, read on the forward strand.
AGTTACCAACTCATCTTTCAAACGCTCTTTACCTTTTGAAGTACTAACATCTTCATAAGTTTTTGAAGATAAAGTTCTTATGATAATATCTCTAATAAGAGGTTTTTTCTTATCTATTTCAGGACTTAAAGTCTGTTCGCTAAGCTCTAAATTTAAAGTAGTTTTTAGAAATCTAGAACCGCTTTCGCTAAGTAAATTTACTAAAAACTGATCCATAGGATACATTGGACCAACATTAAAAAAGTCATTTGAACGCTGCTTTGGACTCGGAGCTGCTTGCTGTTGGGTGCTGTTTGGAGCTTGATTTGCTTCCATTTTTTGCTCAGAACTGCTTCCTACTAACATAAATGCTACTAAAGCACCGATAATAAGTAAAAATACAAGAACTCCAACGATAGCTATAAGAACTACCGGACTTTTTTTACTTCCGCCCTCTGTTGTTTTAGCTTCATCTGCCATAATTTTCCTTTTTTTAGTTTTTTTAATGCTTAATTATAAATAATTTTTAATAAAATTAAAATTATTTTACACTCTATTTTACAATATTAGTTAAAGTTCCGATACCTTCTATATAACATTCAACCATATCTTGAGTCTTTAAGTATTTTGGCGGAGTAAATCCCATACCTACACCGCTCGGAGTGCCTAAAGATATTATGCTGCCGGCTTTTATTGTCATTCCCTTACTAAGATCGCTTAAAACATAATTTATATCAAATATCATTTTATTAGTATTTGAACTTTGACGAAGTTCTCCATTTATACGAGATTCTATTTTCAAATTTGCAACATCTAAATCAGTCACTATCCAAGGACCCATAAGAGTTGCCCCATCAAGACTTTTGCCATAGTACCATTGCTTATATCTATTTTGTATATCTCTTGAACTGATATCGTTTAAAATAGTATAACCAAATATATATTTATTTACTTCATCCGGACTTATGTTTTTAGCGTCTTTGCCGACTATGGCTGCTAATTCAACTTCATAATCAAGAGTACTGGTTATATCGTTATGGGACTCTATAAAACCGCCGTCTCCTACTATCTCGTTTGCTCTTTTTGAAAAATAAACCGGATACTCTCTTTTTCCATCAAACTCAATTTTTTTAAATTTATAAGACTCTACAGCATGCTCCATAAAATTTATACCAAGACAGATTATATCTTGCAAAGGAAAAATTATAGGAGATCTTTTTACCGTATTTTCATATTTTATACCGCCTATTTCATGACTTAAACTCTCTAATCTTGTTTTTTCATCATTATTTAAAGTAAGAATGAGTTCATTCATATCTTTTTTATATATATTTGCTTTAGATATATCTATTACGCTGCCATCGGCACCTAATACTGCTAAGATATCTTTACCGTTTAAATTATGTGTTAAAAGCTTCATTTATCTTTCCAAATTTAGTTCGTTTAAGGCATTTTTTAATCTTTTAAAACCTTTTTTTATCTCTTTTTTACTGATATTTAAAGGCGGTAAAAACCTCAATGTATCTTTACCGGATTTTAGCACAAGAACCCTTTTTTCTAAGGCTTTATTGAACACTGATGCTAAATTTTCAGGATTTTTTAATATAAGTCCTTGCATAAGACCTAGTCCTACTCTGCTTCTAAAAACATCGCTATAGTTGCTAACAAGCTCATCTAAATTATTTTTGAACTCTTTTATGGCTTCGTCTAATTTTCCGCTTTTTTTAAGTTTTTTCATCTCTTTTAAAACGGTGATCCCGGCGCTCATCGCTAAAAAATTTCCACCAAACGTACTTCCATGATCTCCGGCTTTAAAAATATCTTTTTTACTAGCGCACGCTCCTATACTAACGCCGCCTCCAAGACCTTTTGCAAAAGTTATGATATCTGGAGTTACGCCATAAATTTGACTAGTTACAAACTCACCAGTTCTATATACTCCGCATTGAACTTCATCTGTGATAAATAGTATATTTCGCTCTTTTAAAATTTGAGCTAATTTTTGTATTTCGGCTATATTTAGAGGATTTATACCGCCCTCGCCTTGTACAAGCTCGACCATAACAGCAACTGTTTTATCATTAAGATTTTCTATAATTTCATCTATAGTATTAAAAAATTTAAAAGCATCTGGATACGGAGCGAAATCCTTTGAATGAAATTTTTCTTGTCCGGTAAGCTTGAGCGTAGCAATTGTTCTGCCGTGAAATGAGTTGCCAAGAGTTATGATTTCGTATTTCTTCTCTTCAAATGAATTTCCGTACTTTCTAGCTAATTTTATAGCACACTCGTTTGCTTCAGCTCCGGAATTTGCAAAAAATAGATAGTACGGCTCTCCAAGTAGATCGCACATCTTATCAGCAAGCTTTTCTTGAGGTTTTATTTTATATATATTTGAAGTATGCAGAAGTGTTTTTGCTTGATTTTTTATAGTTTTTGCTAATTTTTTATTACTATGACCAAGCGAACATACCCCAATACCACTTCCAAAATCTACATAATCTTTTCCGTCAAGACTCCATAAAATAGCGCCCTTACCTTTTTTAAATCCTAAATCAACTCTAGCATAATTTCCCATCAACATAACTACTCCTTATAATAAATTTGCGGCAAATTCCATTTTCTGTAGTAAGCACAGAGTCTAAAAATAACACCTAAGGCGAACAGAGCCATTATCCAATATATATTAGTAAGACCGTATAAACTCATAAAATAATAGATCAAGCCTATGCTCATGCTAATAGTTCCATAAAGCCCGGTTTTTAAAAACCAAGGAACTTCATTTAAAAGTACGTCTCTTAAAATACCACCGCCAACACCGTTGCAAAAAGCCACCATAACAACGCCAAATACGTTTAGTCCATACTCGAGCGAAACTATAGCTCCAACTATAGAAAAGCTTATCACATCAACGGCGTCGGTCATTATAAATATAAATTTTTTCTCAAGATCGTTTCTATTTTCGCGGTGAAATTTAAGAAATATAGCTATAAACATCACTCCTATCACAATTAAAACCGGCATATGGTGCGTAAATGAATAAGCCGGACGTCCAACTATAACATCTCTCATAAGTCCGCCGCCTAGAGCCGTTAAAAACGCTGCGAGAAATACGCCAAGCCAGTCACAGCCTCTTTTTATACCAAACAAAAATCCGCTCAAAGCAGCAGAGGCTATACCTATATACTCTGCTAATAAAAAAGCTTCCATCTGCCTACTTTTTAATTTATTTTAAATTTTTGATTATATTCAAATTTAAATAAAATCAGTATTAATAAATACTCAATTAAAAAGACGAAACCGAGATATTATTTTGCCTTTTTAATCTCATTTACATGATTTTCATAGCTCTTAGAAAACGTATGTTTTCCGGTTTTTGGATTTCTTACAAAATATAAAAAATCAGTTTTTCTAGGAAAAATTGCCGCTTTTATAGCATCTAAAGATACGTTACAAACAGCAGTTAGCGGCAATCCGCTATGAATATACGTATTATACCTAGTATTATCTTTTCTAATACGTTCCGCAGTTACTTTTTCATGCGAATATAATCCATAATTTAACGTACCGTCCATCTGCAACTTCATACCTTTTTTGAGTCTGTTATAAATGACTGAAGAGACGATAGGCATCTCTTCTGCATCGGCAGCCTCTTTTTGTATCACAGAAGCTATAACAAGAAAATTAAACCATTTTTTTTCATCCCACTCGCCAAATATTTTATTGCTTATATGCTCATGATAACGTTTTGATGAATTTATCAAATAATAAATTAGATGTTTTTCGCTTATACCTACTGGAATTTTATAAGTATCTGGAACAAGGTAACCCTCTTTGATGGGGGATTGTTTATTATACTCATGAGTTAAACGATTGTAATCTAAATTTAATTCATTTGCGATATCTTTTAAAAAATACAAAGTTGTCTCACCGGGAATCAGGGTTATATCTACCATAGCGGCTTTTGCGGTTGTTAATTTATACAAAAAATCAAATTTGCTAAGTCTATTTTGACCTATTTCTATCCAGCCAGACTGCGGAAATCCCATAAAAACTAAAATATATTTATCAAATTTATTAACATTAAAATTGCGCTTATCTAAATACGATATAATTTCGCCAACGCTTCCATTAGGAAGATACACAACCTTACTAGTATCAATAGGTCTAGCGAGCGTTGCAAACAGACTTAGGAAAAGTATGAGCGCTATTTCACAAATTATTAAAAAAGCTCGTTTTTTTTTAATATTTTCAATAACCATTATAATTGCCTTAATTTTAACTTTAATAAATGGTATTCGCATAGATAGCTTCGACTCCGAACTACTGCGAATAGAAAAATTATATATAAAATTAGATAAAAAACTAATTGTAAATATAAAAAATATTGAAATTTATAACAAAAAAAGCGAACAATCTAGCAGCAAAGAGCTTTTAGATATCGCAGATAACGCAATCTGGCTAGGCAGACTTTTTAAAGAGATAAATATAGAAAATATCTCTTATCAAGATATAAATTCAACATTATTATATAAAGACAATATATTTTATGTCAATACGCCTTATCTTACCATAAATACCCAAATAGAAAATAAAAATAAAGTATTAATAGCAAATGTAAGCGAACTGTCGCTTAAAGATTTCAATATAACGATAAATGGAAATTTAGTAGCAGATTTATATGACAACAGATACTATTTTGGCGGTAAATTCAGATCATATGAGTTATCTGGAGATATAGGTTTAAATCTAAAAAATAATATATTGGATTATAATATTTCAAATGTAAATGCAAATAGTATCGAAAAATTTATAGATAATCTAGCTGAAAAAACAGATCTTCACACAGAGATCAAAAACTGGATTTATGGATATATCATAGCAAAAGAATATACTTTATATTCGCTGCACGGAAAACTAAACTTAAAAAATTTTGATTTTTATCCAAATGAACTATACGCCAAAGCAGTTGCGAAAGATTTATCCATTAAATTTCATGAAAATATAACCCCCGTAAAGTCTAATTTAGCATATGCGGAGCTAAAAAATGATAGTCTGTTTTTTCATCTTGAAAAACCGACATACATGGAAAAACCGCTAGATGGAAGTTCTGTCGTGATAAGAAATATAATAGGAAAAAACTCGAATATGAGTGTAAATATAACGACAAATTCATTTTTAGATAATGATATACACGCTATTTTAAAAGCATATGGCATAGATTTTCCTGTTTCTCAAAAAAGCGGAAATCTAGATAGCAACTTAACTCTCGATATAGTTTTTGATCCGTTTTCCATCTCAAGCAACGGCGAGTTTATGCTAAAAGATGCAAATATAGATATCGGAGGAGCTGATTTTTATACTAAATATGCAAATATATATTTAAAAGACAACGTAATTAAATTTAAAAACTCAAATTTGATGAATAATATATTTGACGCAAACGTAGACGGAGAGCTTGATGCAAATTTAAAAAAAGCTAAATTTGATGCTAAATTTAACAAATTGTGTATAAATGAGTGTAGAATTTTTGCGGCTTCAGATATAAACGATACTATAAATTTGGATTATAATAAAGATCTAAATATAACAGCCGACAAACTAAATTTATCTATAAATATAGCAAAAAATAACCAAATAAAGGTTAAAAATTTAAAAGAACTAAAACAGTATTCGCCGCTTATGGAGAAATTAAGTATTGTGGATGGCGATCTGCTTATACAAACTCCTGATTTTTCTAAATTTGATGTTGATTTTAGTAGTGCAAAGTTTGATTTACCGTTTTTAAATTTACAAAACAACCCATACGACGAAGATCATTTTAAAATTTTAATAAATAAAAATATAGATGTAATAAGCAAAAGTGATCATTTGAAAATGAGTATAACAGACTCGGATATAAATTTAAATTTAAATAATCTAAAATTATTAGTTGATGCAAATTCATCCAAAAAAGAGTATGAAAAAAACCTGAATTTCGCCGCAAAAAACTCTTCAATTATAATAATGGATTTAAATAGAACTCTAAATTTTACTAAATTTAGCGGAAATATAAACAATAACGAACTAAATTTCGACGGATCATTCGATAACGGAGAAGTAAAACTAAACAAGCAAAAAAATAGTGTAAAAATAGAAGGCGATGGCTTAGACGCTTCTTTTGTCAATGATTTTTTAGGATTAGACGGATTTAAAGACGGAAATTTCACTGTTAGATTAAACGGAGAAGGCTTTACTAAATTTAAAAGCAAAATAAAAGTAAGTAATACTTATTTAAGCAATTATAAGTTCTACCAACAATTTTTGAGCTTTCTTGACTCTATCCCTTCATTACTGATATTTAAAGTTCCTGATTTCAACGACAAAGGATTTACTGTAAATAACGGAATTATGTTAGTTCAAAGAGATGATAATTTACTCACCATAAAAGCTATCGATCTTAGCGGAAGTAGTGCTGATATAACCGGAAACGGTACAATAGATCTAAAAACAAAAGATATTAATATGACTTTTCAGTTAAAACTACTAAAAGACGCTAGCTCTATCATAAGCAAAATTCCGGTCGTCAGTCATATATTTCTTGGGAAAGACAAAACCATATCAACGGTTATAAAGGTACGAGGAACGCTTGACGAGCCTAAATTTGAGACTCAAGTGGTAACTGATATCATAAAAACACCATATAATATTATAAAAAATACTCTTGAACTACCTTTTATACTATTTCAATAATCGCCCTACTCCATTTCAAGACGCATAAGATACATATCTTCTCCAGATATAACTTCAAGATTGTTTGAGCCGCATTTTGAACATACAAAATTATTATCCAGCAAAATACTCTCAAAACCGCACTCCAAACATCTTACAACCACATCTTGCGTATTTATAATAAGTTTTGCCGAGCTGCAAATAGTATTAACTTTAAAAGCGTCAAATGCACTCTCTAAATAGTGAGGTTCGACACCGCTTAACCTGCCTACTTGGATCTCTACTTTCATGATTTTTTGCGCATTGTTTTTCATAGCATTTGTCTCACAAAGCTTAAATAAATCTTGAACTATAGCTAACTCATGCATAAAATTATCCTTTTTAACAAATTCTAGGTAACAATTCGCCTTTTGGGGGCTCTAAATATCTATTTCCGCCATAACTATTTTCTAGCAAAACTCCAGCTCTTTTATCACTTACAACTTCACCTATAATGTTTGCATTTTTATCATATTTTCTTAATACCTCTAAGGCTTTTTGCTCATCTTTAGGATCTACTGCCAAAACGAATGTTCCTTCATTTGCTAGCTCATACGCTTCAAATCCCAGTAACTCACAAATACCGACGACTTCATCGCTTAAAGCTATTTTTTCTTCATAAATTTTAATTTCATAATTTTTAAAATTAGCCCATTCGTTTAAAACAGCCGACAATCCTCCTCTTGTCGCGTCGCGCATACAAAAAGGTTTTATGCCTGAGTTTAAAAGCTCTAAAACAACACTTTTTAGTACTTTACAATCGCTTTCTAACTCGCTTGTAAGAGCTAACTCCTCTCTGCTAGCTAGTATAACCGCCCCATGTCTTCCTATGTCTCCGCTTAAAAGTATCTTAGCGCAAACCTCTAAATTTTTTACTTCTATTTGATCTGTTATAATTTCGCCGATCCCCGTCGTATTTATAAATATCTTATCACAACTCCCTTTAGGAACTACTTTTGTATCGCCGCACACTATGCTCACGCCCGCTTCATCGGCAGTTTTCTTTATAGAGTTCAAGATATCTTTTAACTCATCCAAGCCAAATCCCTCTTCAAGTATAAGAGAACAGCTTAGGTATTTTGCGCTAGCGCCTACCATAGCTAAGTCATTTACTGTGCCGCAAACTGCTATTTTACCGATATCTCCACCTTTAAATTTTATAGGAGTTACCACAAAACTATCCGTGCTAAAAGCCACTTTATTATTTAAATTTAAAATAGCACTATCATTGCTGTCTTTTAAAATATCATTATTAAAAATTTTGAAAATAAGCCCGTTTATAAGCTCATTCATCTCTTCTCCGCCGCCACCATGACTTAACATTATCTTATCCATATCAAGCCCTTTTAGCATATTTATAGTATGCTGCGCATGCTCCTTCGCCACTAACCATACAGCTACCTATTGGATTTTGAGGATTGCAAACTTTACCAAAAACTTTGCAATCATAAGGTTTAGCTCGCCCTCTAAGTATCTCGCCGCATATACAGGCTCTATTTTCACCCGCACTATCAACACTGCAATCAAAAACAACTCTAGCATCTAAATTTGAAAACTCATCTTTAAGTTTCATTCCGCTTTTATTTATATTGCCGAGTCCTCTCCACTCAAAATCACATGGCTCAAAATATCTATTTATCAACTCTTTAGCTTTTAAATTTCCATCTTTGCTAACAACTCTTGCATATTGATTATATACTTCATACGTGCCTGCATTTTGTTGTTTTACCAAATTTAATATACTATCCATAATATCAAGCGGTTCAAATCCGCTAACAGCGATAGGCGTTTTAAACTCATTAGCTAAACTCTCATAAATAGCGCTTCCTGTTATAACGCTTACATGGCTTGGTCCTAAAAATGCGTCTATTTTTACATTTTCATCGCTCATTATGGCTCTTACTGGAGTAGGAACAGTTACGTGATTTATATGAAAAAATATATTTTGCAAATTTAAACTTACAGCTTTTTCCACTAAAACAGCGCTCATAGGAGTGGTTGTTTCAAATCCGATAGCAAAAAATATAACGTTTTTATCAGTATTTTCCTGAGCTATTTTAATAGCATCAAGCGGAGAATACAACGCTCTTATATCGTGTCCTTCACCTCTTAGTTTTAAAAGCGAACTTTTACTTCCCGGAACTCTTAACATATCTGCTAAAGTGCAGAATATCACGCCATTCATACTAGCTAATTTTATAGCTTCATCTATCCTACTTTTAGGCATTACGCACACGGGACAGCCTGGACCATGAACAAAATTTATATGCTCTCCTACTAACTGAGGAATTGCGAATTTCATTATGCTATGAGTATGACCACCGCAAATTTCCATTATATTAAATGGTTTTTTACTCTGTTTTTGTATGAGTTTGCTAATAGCTAAAATTTTATCTTTATCTCTAAAATCGTTTATTAAATCCATTAAGCCCTACTTTGCAATCCCATATCGCCCTCATAAAGGTCTATTTCTTCATCTTTCATCTGACGCACGATATCTTCATATATTTTTAAACTCTCAAGCGCATATTTGGTATCTATCTTTTCCATAGCAAATCCTACATGTATAAGAACATAATCCCCTATATTTACAGGTTCGCTTATAAGATCCAAACTAACACCGCGCCTAACTCCAAGAGTCTCTACTATGGCAAAATTATTTTCATCGATTTGCACTACTTTTGAAGGTATGCTTAGACACATTATCTAAATTCCTTTTTCATCTTAATATAATTTATCCATTGCTCAATTCCAGCGCCTGTTCTGCTATCTACTTCTATGATATCAACTTTTGGATTTAGCTTTCTAGCATCTTTTTTTACCTCACCGATATCAAAGTCAAAATGTTCTAAAAGCCCTGTTTTTGTTATTATAAGAACATCTGCGGCTCTAAACATCACCGGATATTTTGTTACTTTATCGCCGCCTTCAGGAACACTTAATAAAACTGCATTTATATGAGCTCCGACATCATAACTAGCCGGACAAACTAAATTTCCAACATTTTCTATAAATACAAGATCAAGCTCGCTTAAAGGTAGATGATGAAGACCTTCATGAACCATAAAAGCATCCAAATGACAAGTCTGACCGGTTGTTATCTGATGAGCTTTTGCTCCAGCTTTTAGTATTCTATTGGCGTCTTGATTAGTTTCTAGATCACCCTCAACAACACCGATTTTAAAATCACCGTTTTTTATAGTTGCCTCTAGAAGAGTTGTTTTTCCTGCTCCTGGACTACTCATTAAATTTATACAAAGTATTCCATGTTCATCAAGGTGAGATCTATTATGCTCTGCTTCGTGATCATTTTCTTTTAAAATTTTTTCTATAACTTCAACTGTTTTTTTCTCATTTAAAGCTGGATGGGCGTGGTGATCATGAGTATGTTCACCTATATGCTCATGTGAATGAGTATGAGTGAGACCATTATGAGTATGTTCGTGTGAATGAGCATGGTTTCCCATACTACAACCGCAATCTTTACACATATTTTTCCTTTTAAATTTATTTATTAATATTTAGGTACCGCTGCTTTAACAAGTTTTGCGAATTTTACGCCTTTTAGTCCTGAGATATTATTACTAAACTCTTCAATATCTCTAGCAATACCTTTTAAAACCATAGTTTCAAGGCAGTTATGATGGTCCATATGGATATGATTAGTGCAGACTATATTTACCATAGAATCATGTTCTATAGCCATTTTTCTACCCATAAGTTCTCCTTGATGATGATCATAAATGATGGTAAGAACACCTACTAAATCCTCATTATCATTAAGCCAACTATACTTAACGATTTTCTCTCTGATCAAATCTCTTGTGAATTCGCTCCTACTAGCATAGTTGCGATCTTTGATCATATCATCTAGTTCATCTAACAGATGCTCGGGTAGAGACACGCTAAACCTAATTATTTTATCTTCTTGTTCCATCTTTTACCCTTTTTTATGTTTTTAAATTATTTGCATTATAACCCAAAAATTTTAAACCAAAATAAATCTGCCCCATAGCTATACTAGAATCATTAACAGGCTCATCTTTTGGCAGATAAAAAAATATACTATTTTTATTTAAATTTAGAATTACGCGTTTTAGCAGAGCTTCATTTTGAAAAACTCCGCCTCCAAGCACAACTGGCTTTTTATAAAGCTCGGCTAATTCTAAAATAAGATTAGCTATACCGTTTATAAATCCAGTCGCCGCAACACTAGGAGAGTCGCTTAAAGCTCGTAAAAATGGCTCTTTATAGCTGATAATTCCATCATTTATACAAAAATCATATGAAATATCAATAGTATCATCATATAAACTTTCTAACTCCATAGCCGCTTGCGCATCATAGCTAACCTTATTTATACCTAAAACTAAACATGCAAATGCATCAAAAATTCTTCCAAGAGAGCTAGTTTTAATTATATTTATACCACTTTTCATAACTTTATCTAAATTTAAAAGCTGATTTTGTTCAAATTTGGAGTAAAATTTAGGAGCATCTATATTATATTTACACAAAATAGAATAAGTTAAATAGTATATATTTTTGATAGCATTATCTCCACCTATAAGATCAAAATCATCAAATTTAGCTACTCTTTCATAGTTTTTAGTATCACAAATAAAAACCTCGCCGCCCCAAATATGAGAATCATCACCATAACCCGTACCATCAAAACCAAATCCCAAAACGCTGTCCGTGATATCGTTTTCTAACATAACGCAAAGAGTGTGGGCGTAATGATGTTGCACTTTATGCACGGTAAAACCCTGCTTCGCAAAATGCTTAGTATGTAAAAAATACGGATGTTTATCTGCGATTACAAACTCAAATTTAAACTCATAAGTACGCACAAACATATCAAGCACCATCAAAAATCTGTCAAAAGTAGCTTTATTTTTTAAATCGCCTATATAAGCAGAACTAAATATCAATCCGTCTTTATAAATAGCAAATTGATTTTTCAACTCACTTCCTATAGCCAAAAAACACCCTTTTTTATCAAATTTAGAGTGTATTATCTTTGGTTTTATACCTCTTGAAGTGCGTAACCAAGCAAGATATGACTGATATACAAAAGCTATACTATCATCGCTCGGATTTAGAATGTCTCGATCATTATCAAGTGCGCCATCGCAAACTTTTATAAGCTTTTTGGAAATACTTTCAAAATCAATTATTATCGGCTCACCGCTTATATTTGCACTAGTTGCGATAATAGGAAAATCAATATATTCAAAAAGCAGCAAGTGAAGCGATGTCGGAGGTAGAAATATGCCGATTTTTTTTAAATTCAAAGCTAGATTTGCAGGCAAAATTTCTTTACTTTTAAGTAAAATAATAGGTTTTATATTTGAGGTAAGAGCATCTTTTTCAAACTCATTTATATACGCCACTAAAGAAGCCATTTGTATATCTTTACACATAATGGCAAATGGTTTATCAGGGCGATTTTTACGTTCTCTTAGACTACTTATAGCTTTTTGATTTGTAGCGTCACAAACCAAATGAAATCCGCCGATACCTTTTATAGCTATAATCTTACCGCTTTTTAACTCATTTGCGCACAGTCTTATCGCTTCTTCATCATTAGCTAAAACGATACCATCAATATTCTTAAAACTAACTTTTGGACCACAAGTTTTGCATGAGATAGGCTGAGCATGATAACGACGATTATACGGATTGCTATACTCGTTTTTACACTCATCACACATCGCAAAACTACTCATAGTCGTATTTTTACGATCATATGGTAAAGATTTTATGATAGAAAATCTAGGACCGCAATTCGTACAATTAATAAATGGATGATGAAAACGCCTATCATCTTTATCATAAAATTCGCGTTTACACTCATCGCATATAGCAAAATCAGGTAAAATAGGAGCTGTTTTTAGGGCTTGTTTAGACTCTATAATCTTAAAATCATCAAATTTAAAACTGCACCCAGTTACTTTAAAATCATCGATTCTTGCGAGTGGAGGAAGCTCATCAAAAATAGCCTTACAAAACTTATCGCAAGCCTCATCATCTGCATAAATTTGAATCTTAACTCCCTGGGAATCATTAAAAACTCTACCAAAAATACCAAATTTTTTAGCAAGATAGTAGATAAACGGGCGAAATCCTACACCTTGAACCAGCCCATAAATTTCAATTTTAAGTGATTTCAAGTGGATAGTATCCGCTAAAACAAGTTTTATAGTTTGAGTTTGAGTATTTTAACGTAAGATTTGCAATAACTTTATTTTCAAAAAGTGAGCCGGTTAATAGCATATTTGCACACTCAAATTCATCTTTTATGATATCTCCAAAATCACTTAAGAAAAGCGCTAAGCTTTCAAAGCAACCAAATGATATATTTTTAGGCTCAGCTCCAGCTAATTTAAAACTCATAGCAGATCTTATAAGTCTTATCCAATCAAACTCATCTTTGCTTGACATTTTATAATCAATCCTAACTCCCTTTTGACCGCCAAAATCCCTGGCGTAGTCGAAAATCATACCGTTAAAACCCAGAATTTTATCTACAATCATAAAAATTGAGTAAAAATTATTAGCTAAATTTATATCTCCTGATGGTAAAGAGTAGCTAGCTTTATAATTATCTAAAAGCCTTTCACCGCCTTCAAATGAAGCAATTTTCACATAAATTTCATCAAAACTTTCCGGAGCTTTTAAATTTAAAAGATTAAACTCATCTTCGCCTTTATAAACCTTGATAAAATCAGTACTATGTTTGCTTAAAAATATTCTGCAAACACTTTTATTTAAAAGATCATACTCTTTTAACACGAGCCCAAATAAAGCTAAGTTTTTATCGGTTCTTGAATGTATAAAATCAAGGTCGCCTTGTTGCAAAAACTTACTATTTTTAAGTACTAAAAAACTATCATCAAGCACTGAAATTTTAAAATCGTCTTTGGTAGATTTTACTTTTAAAAAGTTAATTCCTTGCTTGTTTAAGATATCGCAAATTTTATAAATATTCAGATCCCACGCCGAACGAAGATCAAAATACATAGGCGCATCTTTGTGATTTGTTCTAAAAAGAGCATTTAATTTTAAACTTACGACTGGTTTTTCAAAACTGGCTAAAGCTATCAAAGATTTTTCATCGCAAACAAAAACTTTTGGGGCTGTTTTTAATCCGGTAGATAGCAGATAGCTACAATCAAAATTATCAAATTTAGATATCTCATATCCATCATAAATGAAGCTTTTTCCGGCATTTATCTCAGAGACAGCCTCATTTATAAGACTCTCATCGCTACTAAAACCAAACTCATTTATACCGTCTTTTAAACTAAGCGGAGTAATATTTTCTAATGAAAAATCAAACTTTAAATCACTATTTTTAGGCATTTCATCTTCTATTTTTACAGAACTATTTTGCAAAAATACAGAGTGAGGAACCATAATTATAAACTCATCATTAAATTTGCTAAGAGATTGTTCATCACCATTTATATATAAATTTATATCATCATTTTTAAATGTCATAGAATAATCCAAACCACTTTTTTTAGCCCAATACTCAAGAAAAAAAGCTAAAGTTTTTTGATTATTATTAAATTTAAACTCAAAATGAAGTATCAAAATTGCTCCTTTTTCCATTCATCTGCAATAGTTTGAACGGTAAAATCCGCAACTTTTTCATAATCAAATCCAAGCTCTTTTAAATGTTTTAAAATAACTTTTTCCATAGTGCATGAGCTAGCTTTTACCTCGTTGCTAAGCTCAAAACTCATAGGTTCTATCCTTTTTGGGATAACGCCGAGTATCTTAGTTTGCGGTCTATCACCTATCAAATCCATCATTTCTAGCGTCTGAAGCATCTCTACTTCGTGAGCAGAACCGGACCAGTTTATACTTTTTGGCATATCATCAAAATCAAAAAAATACACATCTCCGATATCACCGTTATCGGCATCAATGCAATCAACAACAATAACATAATCATATTTTGCGATAATCGGACTTAGAAGATTTGCTAAAGTTCCTCCATCTACAAAGTCTAGGCTATGTTTAGAAGAACTAAATTTGAAGTTTTTTTCTATCATTTTTGTAAAATGAACGCCGATACCCTCATCGGCGAACATTACATTACCAATACCTAAAATAAGCACACGCATATGCTTATTGCTCTTTTGGAAATTTATAACCGCTTATAATGGCGTCAATTGCTCCATCTTTGCCTTTTATAGCATTAAATACAGCCATATAAACATGAACTACTACAAACACCATTATAGCCCACATAGATATATGATGTATCAAACGAACATTAGCCAATCCGCCCATCCATGACTCAACAACTCTCATAGGCTCGTAAATAAGACCTCCAAGACCGTTATGATAAACATGAGCATATAGTACAAGTCCAGTTAAACACACTACAAGTAATATTATATAAAACATTATATATGCTATAAATTGCAGAGGATTATAAGTACCGTGCAGATGTGGATGCTTACCTAAAAATAGATAATATTTTATCTGAGCTATCCAAATTTTTGGGCTTAAAAAATCCTTCACGCTGACTCTTTCTATTTTACTTTGTCTATCGAAGAAAAATAGATAAACTTTAAAAATAAAGCAGCCTATAAGTATAAATCCGACTATTTGATGAACTGCACGCCATTTAGCATTCATAAAATTTGTAGGCTCGCTAGTTATAGCAGGACTAACAAACACATAAGCCAGATAAAATCCGCTGACTATAAGTATGGTGACGCATATAGCTCTTATCCAGTGTGTTACTCTAAGTCCTATAGAAAACTCATATTCGGCGATATGTTTTTTACTCTCTTTCATATTCGCTCCTTTAAATCAAATTTGGATTAACTTTATATTCGCTTAACTTATTACCTTTAGTATCCATAACATGAACAGCACAAGCGATACAAGGATCATAAGAGTGAATTTTGCGAATGATCTCTAAAGGCTGTTTTAAATCAGCTATTTTAAGACCTACTAAACACGCCTCGTAACTTGCCATTTGTCCTTTACTATCTTTTGGACTTGCATTCCAAGTTGAAGGAACAACTGCTTGCCAATTTTCGATAACGCCATTTTTAATTCTACACCAATGGCTAAGCATACCTCTAGGAACATTTCCTATAAATCTTCCTTTGTACTCTTTATTATTATCAATAACATATTTGGCGCAAGTTGATTGATCTACTTTTAGATTTTCAATCAAATTATTAAATGCTTTTAGTGCGTTATTAGCTACTATAGTAGCTTCTATCATACGGCATGCCGTCCTTCCTAAAGTAGAAAATACTGCAGATAAAGGAAGCCCGGTGTCTTTTAAGAATTTATCTACTACTGGAACTACGTTTTTATTTCCTTTTGCGTAGTTTATAACGATATTTGCTATAGGTCCTACTTGCATAGGCACAGAATCATATCTTGGAGCTTTAATCCAGCTATACTTTCCTGCGATATCAAATACCTTAGTATCTTCCATCTCACCTTTAGCATTCATAGTTTGAGCATCTTTAAATCCGGTATAATTCGGCTCTGTTTGTCCATCGTAAGGATGAAGTGGAGCATCATTTTTATACCATGATCTCGTAGCTTCTTCAGTTATCTTATTTTCATCTACTTCATAAACCTTACTAACATCTCCATTTAGTATATATCCACCTTCAAATAGATACTCATTTGCTCCTAATTGAAAATCTGTATAAGTAATTAAATTTGGAGTTCCTACATCATTTAAAACGCTTGGCTCTCGCGCATACGCTTTAGCAGCCATAACCAAATCAGCGTAATAAGCACGATTTATAAAATCAGCCATCTCTTGAAACTTAACCATATATTCGCCAAGTCTTGCAGGATCTTGTAAATCCATAATACAAGTCACGCCGCCTACTGTTAAACTTTGCGGGTGAGGTTGTTTCGCACCAAATACGGCCATAGCTTGCGCTATTGTTCTTTGGAGTCTTAAACACTCCAAATAGTGACTAAGAGCTATAAGATTTTGCTCTGGAGTAAATTTATAAGTAGAATGTCCCCAGTAAGCATTCGCAAACGGTCCGAGATTTCCTTTTTCAACAAATTTTTTAACTTTATCTTGAACTAATTTTAGTTGATCGGCGCCGCAAGCGTAAGGATATTCGCTATATTTAAACGCCTCTTCGCTAGCTTTTTTAGGATCTGCACTAAGAGCGCTAACTACATCAACATAATCAAGCGCGTGGAGTTGATAAAAATGTACGGGATGATCGTGTAAAAACAGAGCCGCATTCATAAGTGTTCTAGTTAATTTTGCATTTAAAGGAGGAACTATACCAAGAGCATTTTCAACAGCTTCAATTCCTGCTCTATAGTGTGAAAATGTACAAACACCACAAATTCTTTGAGTCATAAATCCGGCGTCTCTTGGATCTCTGCCTTTTACTATAGTTTCAATACCTCTCCAAAGAGTTGAGCCGCTATAAGCTTCTTTTACGACACTATTATCATCAACAACAACTTCAATTCTAAGGTGTCCTTCGATTCTTGTTATTGGATCTACTACTATTCTTTGCTCGCTCATGTATTACTCCTTATCTTTTGTAGCTGTTGATATCAAAGCGTGAGCCGCTATAGCAACTCCTGTTATAGCTAATACACCTATACCTATTTTATCAGTTATAGCGTCTGCTCCAAGTCCCTCAAATACCGTTTCGTATAATCTATCTCCAAGAGGCTTTTCAAAAGGTCCCATTTTATCCCAAAAATCAGGCTCGGAACAACCTATACAACCATGACCTGCTTGAATAGGCCAGCTTGTATGTTGATTAAATCTTTCGCGTGAGCAGTTATTAAATGTATATGGTCCTTTGCAGCCTACTTTGTATAAACAATAACCATTTTTTGCACCATCATCGCCAAATTCTTGTACAAACTCTCCAGCATCAAAATGACCGCGCCTCTCGCAAAGATCATGGATTCTAAGACCGTAAGCCCATTTTGGACGATTATATACATCAAGCGCAGGAAGCGTTCCAAATAGTAAGAAATTTAAAACATTTCCTACGATATTTTTCTCGCTTGGCGGACAACCGGGCACATTTATAACAGGTTTGTTTGTAATTTTATGAAGCGGTCTTGCATTTGTTGGGTTTGGTCTTGCTGCTTGTATGCCTCCAAAACTCGAACAGGTACCAATAGCAAATATCGCCAAAGCATTATCACTAGCATGTATAGCGTGCTCTCTTCCAGTAGTGCCTTTTGGTCCAACTGTTAGATAAAACGAGCTATCTCCATCTGGTATTCCGCCTTCTACCATTAAAACATATTTTCCTTTATATTTCTCTATGGCATTTTCAAGATTCTCTTCAGCTTGCCATCCAGAAGCAGCCATAACGGTCTCATGATACTCAAGGCTGATATAATCAAATATCAAACTATCTATAGTTGGAGCATCTGTCCTTAAAAGACTCTCACTACATCCTGTACATTCTGCCATATGCAACCAAATAACCGGAAGTCTATCTGCAAGCTCAGCTGCTTTTGCAACAACCGGAGCAAAACTAGCCGGAAGAGCCATAAGTGCCGTCATAGCTCCAGCCCATTTCATAAAGTCTCTACGGGTAAAGCCGTTTTCTTTAAGCGCTTGGGCTATTGAGCTATTTTTTTTGATTTTAGGCATCTTTGATAAAGAGTCTAGTCTATCTTGTATGGTATTTAAGAGTTTGTGCTCAACCATAACTTCTCCTTGATAATAAGATAAATTTATAAAATAAATTTTTTGTCTTTGTAATTTTACAACGATTTATCTTAATTATTTTAATAAATTTATTTTAATTGAATAACATAATGTTACTTTAAGCTTAAAAATTTCTAAAAAATATTATCTGATATCTTTTTACGTGCTTTAAATTTATCAAACAAACCTTATAATGATCATATAAATTATAGTAGGAACCATTATACTAATTAAAGAATTCTTCTTCCAAATTTGTAAAGCAAATACCAAAAATAGACAAAATATAGCACTAAAACCTAAATTAAACGTAGAAAACTCCATACTTCTAAGAGCATAAAATAGTAAAACAATCATTATGATCAAAGTAGTAGTCTGCTGCAAATACAACAAAGTTTTATTATCTGAGCGTTTTTTAAACAACCAATAAGGCAAAAATCTAGTAAGAATAGTAGCAAAACCGGCTAACAAAATATACGGCAAATACTCCATCAAAAATACCTCTTAAAAAGCAATAAAATCACCACTGCAAATATAAGAGTGCCAAATAAAAAATACTGCTGTGGAAATATAAAAAGCCCTATTATAGAACATCCAATACCTAAAAATAAGACACTTTTATTTGGATTATTTTTAAAAACTTGATAAGTTAATATAGCAAACAAAGCACTAAGACTAAAATCAATCCCTTTGTAAGATACATTTAAGCTTGAACCAAGTATAGCGCCTAGATTGACTCCAAAAATCCAGTAGCTTTGATTTAGTAAAGCCGTCATATTAAAAATTAAATTTCTGTTTTCATCACTATTTTGTTTTCGTGATTTTAGTATAGCAAAAGTTTCATCAGTCAAAGCGTAGATAAAATATATACGATTTTTTAAAGATTTTATCTCATTAAGCATAGCCATAGTATAAAAAAAATGTCTAAAATTTAAAAGAAAGGATATGAAAAAAACGCTACTCAAAGATGATCCAGATACGATAAAAGCTACAAGTAAAAACTCGACGCTTCCTGCATAAACAACGATACTAGTAAGACTCATAACCCAGATCGGCAAACCGCTGCCAACTCCATAAAATCCGAAGGCTAAACCAAGCGGGATATATCCCATCATAACTGGGATAGTAGATTTGAATATTTCAAATTTAGACAAAATTTGTTTTCCGTAATTAAATTTGCAGATTATACAAATTTTATACTTTAAATTTAGTTAATTATAGTTAAAAATCAATCATTATAAATAAAAATAATTTTTAATTATATTTTAAGGGTGAATTTGGAGCGAAGTAAAAATTCCGCTCCAAATATTTTATATAAGATTTACGACTATTTCATCATTAGGTGCAGATATTTTTATACTGTCGCCGCTTTTTAACTCATCGCGTAGTATCATTTCAGCAAGTTTATCTTCGACTAACTCATAAAGAGCCCTTCTAAGCGGACGCGCACCATACACCGGATCAAATCCCGCTTTAGCGATAAACTCTTTAGCATTTTCATCAAGAACTGCTTTAATGCCTCTGTTTTGAAGAGTGGCCTCTAGTTCTTTAAACATTATAGAAACTATGCCGCTAAGCTCGTTTGCACCAAGAGGATTAAAGATGATCGTATCATCTAGTCTATTTAAAAACTCAGGTTTAAAATAGTCTTTTAACGCGTCTTTTACCGCATTTTCTCTCTCATCTCCACTTAAATTTGCTATCGCAGACGAACCGATATTGCTAGTCAAAATGATGATAGTATTTTTAAAATCCACGGTAACGCCTTTGTTATCTGTCGCCCTTCCATCATCTAAAATCCCAAGCAGTACATTAAACACGTCTTTATGAGCCTTTTCAACTTCATCAAAAAGTATCACGCTATAAGGTTTTCTACGAACTGCTTCGGTTAATTGTCCGCCCTCATCATACCCAACGTATCCAGGAGGCGCTCCAAGCAGCCTTGAAACGCTGTGTTTTTCCATATATTCACTCATATCAAAACGAACAAGAGCCTTTTCATCATCAAATAAAAATCTAGCTAACGCCTTTGCGCTCTCTGTTTTACCAACTCCAGTCGGTCCTAAAAACAAAAAGCTACCGATCGGTCTATTTTGACTGCTGAGCCCTGCTTTGTTTCGTTTTATGGCGCGTGAAAGAGCGTGAAGCGCAGCGTCTTGTCCTACTACGTTACGCTTTAGATGCTCTTCTACTTGCAAGAATTTCTCTTTTTCGCTAGTTAGCATACGTTTTACTGAAATTCCAGTCCATTTACTAAGAATACCCGCTACCATATCCTCATCAACTTCGTTTTTAAGCAAAACTCCGCCTTTTTTCATCTCTTCCCATTTAGCTTCTAACTCTTTTATCTTAGCGCTTGCTTCTGGGATCTTACCGTACTCTATCTCTGCGGCTTTTTCATAAGCGTTATTTCTTTTTGCAAGTTCGGCTTCATTTTTAAGACTTTCTATCTGTTTTTTGGCTTCGCTTATACCGTTAAATACCGCTTTTTCATTTTTAAATTTAGCTTCTAGTCCGGATTTTTTCTCATTTAAATTTGCAACCTCTTTTTCTATCTCATTAAGACGTTCGCTATTTTTATCACTATTTTCCATTTTTAAAGCTTCTTTTTCGACTATTAGAGTTTCGATCTCTCTTTTAGCCTTTGAAAGCTCATAAGGTTCGCTTTCGATCTGCATTTTAAGCTCGGCTGCGGCTTCATCGATCAAGTCTATAGCTTTATCCGGTAAAAATCTACCGCTTATATATCTATCGCTTAGCTTTGCAGCAGCCACAAGAGCGCTATCTGTGATATTTACGTTATGATGAACTTCTAGCTTGTCTTTGATACCACGTAAAATTTGCAAAGCTTCATTTACGCTCGGCTCGGCAACATTTACTGGCTGGAAACGACGCTGAAGGGCTGCGTCTTTTTCAAAATACTTACGATACTCTTTAAGAGTAGTAGCTCCCACGGCGTGAAGCTCGCCTCTAGCAAGAGCCGGTTTTAGGATATTTGCGGCGTCCATACTACCCTCACTAGCTCCAGCTCCTACGATAGTGTGAATTTCGTCTATAAAAAGTATGATATTCCCTGCTTTTTTTACTTCGTCGATGACTGCTTTGAGACGGTCTTCAAACTCACCACGGTATTTTGCTCCGGCGATGAGGGCACTCATATCAAGAGCGATGACGCGTTTGTTTGCAAGACTAGTAGGAACAGCTTTTTTGATGATAAGCTGAGCCAAACCTTCTACTATAGCAGTTTTTCCCACTCCTGGCTCACCTAGCAAGATAGGGTTATTTTTAGTTTTACGTATGAGAATTTGCATCATCCTAGTTATCTCTTCATCTCTTCCGATAACAGGATCAAGCTCTCCTTCGCTTGCTTTTTTAGTAAGATCCACTCCAAATTTAGAAAGGCTATCAAGAGTTTCATCGCTAGTTTGACTATCTACATTGCGACCACCGCGAATGGCTTCTAGCTCTTTTTTAAGCTCTATTAAATTTATGTATTTACTTAAAATTTCTTTCAAAGGCTCTTTATCAAGGTTACCTAAAATCCAAGTATCAACAGCGATATAACTATCTCCTAAGCTTATCATAACGGCTTTTGCATTTTCTAAGCTATTTACGAGTTCGCTTGAAACTTTGATATTTTCTCTACTAACGTTTGAGCTAGTAAGGAGTTTAGAAGCGCGACTTTTTATGTCAAGCAAAACCGCGTCCTTGCTTACGTTTGTTTTATTAAAAATTTGATTTAGTATAGAGTTACTATCTGCAACTAATGCCCAAAGCATGTGCAAGCTCAAGGCTTCTGGGTTTTTATTGCCTATAGCAAGGCTCAGTGAATTTTCAACCAAACTTCTAGTTTGATCGGTTAATTCTTCAAATATATTTGCCATTTTTGCTCCTTAAACTTTATATGAGGAGCATTATACAACTTTAGTCTATCTTTGTCAAGGTTCATAAAATAATTTTTAAAATTCATATTATTTTCATAGGCTAAAATTTGATATTTTTACCTTAAATTTAGGCAAATTTTAATAGAATTAATGATTTTAAAAATTTGGAGTTTGAAATTGAAAAAGAAAAATTTTTTTCAAGCATTTGGATTTGTTTTAGTTCTAAGTATAGGACTATTCACAACTCTCAATGCGAAACAAAACAGTGAGGCTAGTAGACTAGAAGCTCTTGCAAAACTTACGAAGACAATCGCAATTGTCGAAAAATACTATGTAGATGATCAGAATTTTACTCAAATAATTGACAAAACTATAGCGGGTCTTATGTCAAATTTAGATGCTCATTCTAGTTTTCTTGACGAAAAAGCATTTAAAGATATGCAGATACAAACAAGCGGTGAGTTCGGCGGTCTTGGTATAACAGTTGGGATGAAAGATGGGGCGCTAACGGTTATAGCGCCTATAGATGATACGCCGGCGTTTAAAGCAGGAGTAAAATCAGGTGATGTTATATTAAGGATAGACGGTAACTCTACTATAGGAATAACTATAGATGAAGCAGTAAGCAAAATGCGCGGCAAACCAAAGACTCCAGTTAATATTACGGTAGTAAGAAAAGGAGAGAAAAAGCCATTTGATCTTACAATAATCCGAGATATCATTAAAGTAGAGTCCGTACAAGCAAAATTGATAAAAGACGATAATATACTCTATCTAAGAGTTACAAATTTCGATCAGCACGTAACATCAAAAGCTAGAGAATTTATAAAAGAAAATCCAAACGTCAAAGGTATAGTATTGGATCTTAGAAATAATCCGGGCGGACTTTTAAATCAAGCAGTCGGCTTAGCAAATTTATTTATAGATAAAGGAATTATCGTTTCGCAAAAAGGTAGAAGCAAAGAAGAAGATGAAAATTATATCGCCGATCCATCGTTATTTGTTACAAAAGTTCCTTTAGTAGTGTTAGTAAATGGCGGAAGTGCGAGTGCGAGCGAAATAGTCAGTGGAGCGCTGCAAGACTTAAAACGAGCTGTCGTAGTAGGTGAAAATACATTTGGAAAAGGAAGCGTACAGATAGTTATGCCTATTGACAAAACAGAAGCTCTTAGACTAACAGTAGCAAGATACTATCTGCCAAGTGGTCGTACGATACAAGCAGTAGGCGTAAAACCTGATGTTATAGTATATCCGGGCAAAGCTCCGACTGAAGATGAGAATGGATTTAGCTTAAAAGAGAGTGATTTAAAACAGCATTTAGAAAGTGAATTAAATAAAATAGAACCAAAAAAAGATGAAAAAAATAGCAAAGAAAATAAAAATATCATCACACAAAAAGAGATTTATGATGATATTCAACTAAAAACTGCTATAGATACTATAAAGATATTAAACATCAAGTAAGGAGAAAATCGTGGAAAAGTTAGAAATGATCTATGAAGGCAAAGGGAAAAAGATGTGGTCTGTCAAAGGACATGACGACTTGCTTATAGCTGAATTTAAAGATGATTTGACAGCATTTAACGCTGAAAAAAAAGGCTCTGAAAGTGGTAAAGGCGCATTAAATAACAAAATTTCAACCGCACTTTTTAAACTGTTAAAAAGCAAAGGTATAGAAACTGCGCTTGTTGATACTATCAACGACACTGAACAAGTCGTTAAAAAATGCAAAATAATACCTCTTGAAGTGGTTGTAAGAAACATAGCAACAGGAAGTCTAAGCAAAAGACTTGCGATAAAAGAAGGAACAGTTTTACCTTTTACTTTAGTAGAGTTTTACTATAAAGATGACGCTTTAGGCGATCCGTTAGTAAATGATGAACACTGCATCATAATGGATCTTGTAAAAAGCGAAAACGACCTTGACAGATTAAAACATTTAGGAAGAGAGATAAACTCTATATTGCTTCCATTTTTTAAAGAAAAAGGATTAAAATTAGTCGATTTTAAGATTGAATTTGGCGTGGATAAGGATGGAAATATACTTCTTGCCGATGAGATAAGCCCCGATAGCTGCCGTTTTTGGGATTCTGTGACAAATGAAAAAATGGACAAAGATAGATTCAGACAAGATCTAGGAAGCGTAAAAGTTGCGTATGAAGAAGTTCTTAGACGCATACTTTCTTAGAATTATCTAATGATTTAGAAGTACTCTTTTTAGCTATTTTAAGTAGATTTGGTATTTTAATCACTCTTACTTAAAATAGCTTAAAAAGTTTTGTTTAAAGATTTAGATATTAAATTTAAAGGTTTTATATGAAAGTAACAATAAATGTTTTTTTAAAAAATGGAGTTTTAGATCCTGCTGGTAAAGCTACTAAACATGCTCTATCCTCACTTGGTTTTAACGGTATAAATGATGCTAGGATAGGAAAGCAAATAATTTTAAATTTAGATGACGCAACTAGCGATGAAGATATAAAAAAAATGTGTGAAGAGCTTCTTGCTAATACGGTAATAGAAGATTATGAGATTATAAAAGGCTAAAAATGAAAGTAGCTATAATACATTTTCCAGGAACAAACTGTGAAAGAGATACTCAGTACGCTTTTGATAAATTAGGCTGTGAAACTAAAATTATATGGCATAAAGAAACTAGCGTAGATACTGATTTGATCATACTTCCTGGTGGCTTTAGCTATGGTGATTATCTAAGAACCGCTGCTATAGCTAAGTTTAGTCCGATTATGAATGCGGTAATAAATCACGCCAAAAAAGGCGGTCTTGTGCTTGGAATTTGCAATGGATTTCAAATGCTTTTAGAAACAAATCTTTTAGATGGAGCAATGAGAAGAAACGAAAATATGAGCTTTATAAGCAAATTTCATTACTTAAAAATTATATCAACTAACAATAAATTTTTATCAAATTTAAATAATGGAGACATAGTAGATATACCTTTAGCTCATGGAGAGGGAAACTACTACGCTGATGATGATACTATAAAAAGATTATATGACAATGATCAAGTATTACTAAAATACTGTGATAAAGATGGCAATATTGTAAATGTAAATGGCTCAATTGACTCCATAGCAGGAATTTGCAATAAAAATAAAAATATATTTGGACTAATGCCTCATCCTGAACGCGCTATAGAAAGTATTCTAGGAAGCGAGGACGGTATAAAAATGCTAAAAGGTTTGATTTGCTAAAGTATATTTTACTGTTATTTCTGCCTTTTTATACTACTTCAGTAGCACAAGAAGTTAGTATTTTTGATATGATAGATGGTAAAACCACGCAAAATAAAGAAAATACGATAAAAAATAACCAACAGCAAAATACAATATTACAGCAAAATGCAAAAAAGCAAATTCTTCCTTCCGAAATACAAAAAATTGCCCCAACAGACGAACCAGATGAAAACATAGATAGCGCACAAATTTACCAAACCATAGAGCCAAACAAGCTTATACTAACAGCATCTAAAATGCCTAGATCTGTATATATCTATCAAGTTTTTAGCATAAAACTAAAAGCGGACACTGAGCAAAATTTAAATTTCGACCTAAACTTAACCGTGGATTCAAACGATCTGATATGGCTAAATCCAAAACCGAATTGGAGTGAACTTAAACGCGGAATTTATGAAACAACACTATGGTTTGAGGCAAATAGCACAAATGCAAATATCAGTAATATAACTTTAACTCTAAATAGAAACGATAGTTTCTTTCAAAAATCAAGCATAAGTACGGAAATTCCGCTTATTAAAAATTTAAAAACAGATGATAAATTTGCAAATATGGTTGCAGATAAACTAGAGATTAAGAAGGTAAAAAGTTCTAAATTTGACGAGCTTTATAACTTAATAACAATAGAACTTGAGAGCAAAAACGGAAATTTAAGCTCATTTTTTATACCGCAAAACTTTGAAAAGCAAGGGATAGAGTCTATCAAAGGAGATTTTGTAAATCAAAATGGTAACTACTTTATTATAGCAGATAAAGATATAAAAAATATAAATTTTAGCTATTATAATCTAAAAAGTTCTAAATTTGAAAGTTTCGATATAGATATAAAAGTTGAAGTCGATGATCTTAGTACGCAAGTAAACTTAAATCCTAAAGAGAGTGAGTTTGAGCTATATAAAGATATTGCTTTATACTTTATAATTGTGATTTTCTTGCTCTTATTTATATTTAAAAGAAGTTATTACTCGTTTATTATCGCTATAGCATTTGGTATATATACATTTTATGATAACCGACCTTTTAGCGATGCTAAACTTAAAATTAATTCAGAAGTCAAAATACTTCCTACTTCAAACTCAACTATATTTTTTGTAGCCAACAGACCTGAAAAGGTAAAAATAATGGCAAAAAACGGAAATTATACAAAAATACTTCTCGAAAATAAAAAAATCGGCTGGGTATCAAATGAAAATATTGAGTAAAATAAAAACTATACTTTATGCTATAGAGCTTATTTTAAGTATAGCGGGGGTTGTTCTTTTTATGGCTATTTTCAAAGATAAAAATCGACAAATCAGGCGTATGTGGGCAAAATTGCAGCGATTTTT
Source organism: Campylobacter sp. TJR-1 (assembly GCF_032840035.1). Lineage (NCBI taxonomy): Bacteria > Pseudomonadati > Campylobacterota > Epsilonproteobacteria > Campylobacterales > Campylobacteraceae > Campylobacter > Campylobacter sp. TJR-1. The sequence goes on from NZ_JAWIZX010000003.1 coordinate 280,577, forward strand.
TATAAGATATCAGCTAGAAGTAGTAGGAAAACCTATCGATGAAGCAAATTTAATAATAATAAATCATCAAAGCGTACTTGATATAATAGTTATGGAAGAGATACATCCGGCAAATCTATCTTGGATAGCCAAAAAAGAGATAGGCAAAATACCTATAATAGGCAAAATACTTACAATACCAAAAATGATTCCGATAGATAGAAAAGATCCCAGATCGCTTCCAAAACTCATAAAAGACGTAAAAGATAGAGTAGATAACAACAGGGTTGTAGCGATGTTTCCTGAGGGCACAAGAAGCGAAGGAGATAAGCTTCTTAAATTTCAAAGCGGAGCTAAAATAATCGTTTCAAAACTAAATTTAAAAGTACAGCCGGTTCTCATCATAAACTCAAGAAATATTTTAGATACAAAAAGATTTAAGCTAAATAGCGGATTGCTAAAAGTCATATATATGGATTTGATAGATACTAGTAATGAAACTTGGCTAGAAGAAACTAGAGCAAAAATGCAAGCTCTTTTAGATCAAAACATATGAGTTTTACGACTATTTTTTATATAGGCTTTGGCGGAGCACTAGGAGCTATACTAAGAAGTTTCACAAATGGATTTGTAAGTAAGATATTTCCGAATTTATCCTTTCCCCTTGAAACTTTAAGCGTAAATATCATAGGTGGATTTTTCATAGGTTTTTTAATGAGCCTTGCTTCAAATATAAATATAGATATCAATTTAAAATCATTTTGTAAAACGCTTTTTAAAATCGAACTACTTTTAGCTTAAAATCGAACTACTTTTTTAAAAAACAAAAAAATAGTTCGATTTTAAACGCAAATTAATACCTATCTACACACA